>CALKWO010000207.1 GCA_938003875.1 uncultured bacterium | reverse complement strand
TTTCGGCGCAACCCTGCGGCTACAATCTGTTGCAAGACAAAATTTTAAAACTTAATAAGCATGTCTTTATCGTTATCATTATTTTTTTTTGATGATAAAGATGATAACGATAATGATAAAGAAAAAAATAACGAATTAATTCCCAAATCTTCCGTAAGATATTGGTAATCAATAATCCAGATTTAACATTGTCAAAATAATTGCCATCATTGTTTTCGCCTTTATCGGTTTTATATTTCTGAAATCGCTGTAGTCGAAGCCACATAAATTTAGGAGAACCAGCATGATTCCCAGGAATTTTTCCATTTTCGTCGCGAGTGCCTTGTTTGTGTTTTCGCTTTTTCTTTCTGGCCAGGAAGAACCCTCTCTAGCGGAGCTCCTTTACGATTTGCAGAGCAGTATAAAAGAAAAAATTATTCAATCTGCCAGGAAACTAGAAGGAATGGGGAAAAAAGCGAAAGCAGCATTGCCTGCATTGCGAGAGGCATTGAAAAAAGCGAAAGACAAGAGGACAAGGGTAGCCATTATGTTGGCGATTGATGAGATTGATCCAGAAGAAATTGTCCAGAGCATGGAGAGAAAACATACAGAAGAAAAAAACAAAGTCGAGGGCATTGCCATGCTTACCCATGAGGATCGAGAGCACATTGCCGCACTCAAAGTACTTACAGAAATGGCTGAATTGTATGGTCAGAAGGTGGCCGAGTTTAAAAGCATTGTCGAACCTGCGACGAAGATACTTGCTAATCCCAACAAGAGCAAATCAATTCGCTACGAAGCAGCCCGATGCCTGGGAATCTTGTCAATGTATGCTTCTCAAAACGCTGTGGATGCAATGAAAAAATACGTGCAAGAGCAAGCGAAAAACTGGAAAGAAGAACTCGCACTCCATATTGATATTCCCGAAGATGTCCAAAAGCGGATGAACGCATTGCAAAGCATTCCAGTCCAGAATTTTTCTGGATTGTCTGAAGAAATGAAACATCTCGCCCATCTCTACAAAGAATATGCATGGCTGCAAAGCGAAGGCTTACAAAAAATTCATGAATACGAAATCCTGGTTGCCAAAAACCACCAACACGGCAAGGCATTTTTGGAAAGGGCAAAGGCACTGATGGCAGAAAAACGATACTTCGAAGCCAAGATGCTTACTTGCAGGGCAATGGGATTCGAAGGGTATGGCGGACCATCGGCAGAATATTCGAGACTTTTAAAGAAAGACAGCAAAGAAGAAAAAGATGCTCAAAGACTGATTGAAAGCGGGCCGGATTATAGATTGCTATGGAATACTCCTCTTTTCGATGGCGGTGCTGAAGTAGTAACTCCTGTAGCTTACAGTCCGGATGGAAAATTTCTTGCTTCAGGATCCCAATTCATCCATATATTTGATGTAGCCAATGGCAAAGAAATTGCCAGACTAGCCGGCCATTCTTCTCTGGTCTGGCATCTGGCCTACAGTCCGGACGGAACAAAGATTGCTTCTGCAAGCGATGACGGGAGGATCATAATTTGGGATGTGGCTACGGGGAATGAAATTTCTACACTGATTGGTCATTCTAGTGGCGTGGTTAACCTGGCATACAGCCCGAACGAAGCAAAGCTTGTTTCAGTAAGTTGGGATAAAACAATAAAAATATGGAATGTCGGTACTTACAAAGAAATTGTTACTCTGCATGGACATTCCGATATCATTGAAGGTATAGCCTATAGTCCAGATGGAAGAAAATTTGCTTCTGCATGTCGCCAAAAGATTCAGATATGGGATGCGCATGATTACAAGCCGCTGAAAACTCTGAATGGAAACTTTTATCAGATAGCATATAGCCCAGATGGAAAAAAACTTGCTTGTGCAAGTGGCAGTAAAATTCAGGTATGGGATGTAGATACTTGCAAAGAAATTTTTGTTTTGGAGGATAATGCCTATGAAATAGCCTACAGTCCCAATGGAAAATATCTTGCTTCCTGCCACGCCCAGGAGATCACGATTTGGGATTTAGCTACCTACAAAAAAGTTTCGAGATTCTATGCTCATCCAGAACAGGTGTCAGGCCTGGCATACAGCCCAGACGGAAAAACCCTTGCTTCTGGAAGTCGGCCTGTTGTGGGACTTGACACTGGAATCAGGATGTGGGATGTAGATGTAAGCAAAGAAATATTGAGTATCAGGCATTCTAAGTCTGTAACAGGCCTGGCATACAGCCCAGATGGACAAAAACTTGCTTCAGCCGAAGAATATGCCAAAGGTAACGAAGAATATGCCACAGATTATATGGTTAAAATACGAAATGCGAATACTGCAGATGAGATATCTACTTTTTTCTGCCGTTTCCCCAAGTGTAAAGATTTTTCCCCACCAACTCTTGAGCCTACAACACTTAATTACAGCCCTGATGGAAAAACTTTTGCTCTGGCGACCAGGGATAGACTCGCTGGTAATACTCTGGCGACCCGTGATAGACTCCATGGTAAAGATGCAATTAACATGATTCTAATTTGGGAGCTAAACACAGGTAGAGAAATCTCTCTTATGGATTCCCGTTTGGGGGATCTAAGCTATCGAGCTTCTTCGAAAAAAGCAGCATACAGTCCAGATGGAAAATATCTAGCTTCTGGTAGTGGAGACGGCAAAATCATAATATGGGATATGGATACATTCAAGGAATTGTCAATCCTTCCGGGGGAATATAGATGGACTAATGCATTGGCCTACAGTCCAGATGGAAAATATGTAGCTTTTGGAACTGTTGACAATAAGATCAGAATATGGGATGTGAAAACTGTCAAAGAAATATCTCACTACCAAAGCTCAGCTTTGATTTATAGCATAGCATATAGCCCAGACGGGCAATATCTAGCGGCAGGATGTGGATACGACTGGAGGGACTCTAAGATTGAAATATGGAACATAAATACAGGGCAACAAGTTTCAAGCCTACGATGTGATTCTGAATGTCCCATAGTAGTATATAGTCAGGATGGTAAACATCTTGCCTCTGGATATTCTGACGGAACAATCACAATTTGGAATCCAATAACTGGAAAGAGAATTAAAACTCTATATGGAGTCTCTTGGATAAGAACTTTGGCATATAGCCCAGACGGACAAACTCTTGCTTCAGGAAGTTTGAATGGCACGATTACAATCTGGGATATAGGAAATCTGAAAAATGACAATTATGCTGAATACTCTCCAATCTGCACATTTTCCGATTCCGAGCTCTCAATAACTTGTGAGTTTCTCAAGGCCGTTTGTTTTTCGATACCTGATGCATCCCATATCTCCATTCTGCAAGGAAAAGATACTCCAGAAGTAAAAGACTCCAAACTTTGCATTCGCTATTTGTGGGCGGGAAATTTGAAAAGCGGATTATTGATCTTCCAAAATTTGCCTGAAGAATACAGGTCTAGAGAACTTTGTTCATTGCTCTATAATTCTTTGAATGCCTACCTGACAAAAGCCCAACGAGGCGAGGCTGTGATCATTTCAGAGTACCTGCCAGTGCTTGAACAGTCTGAAGTTAAAGAGCACTTGGGTATCGTTGCATCTATTTACGCGCGGCAGGGAAATAAAGAAGCATTAAAACGAGTCGTCCAGAAAATCAGACAGACAGAAAAAAATTTGGATTTCCTGGAGAATCTTCTCTTTTACTACTCTGGCTCGCTTTCCCTTGAAGCCATGTTCTCGATTGCCAGCGAAAACAGAAACGATAAGCCACTGCATCTGTGCCACTTCTATTACTACGTTGGTCTGGATTTTTTGGCCAGAGGAGAAAAAACTAAAGCCAGGGAATATTTCGAAAATTGCCTGAAACAGCAAGTGCCCAGAAGCGATGAAGGGCAAGAAATCGAGGCTACACCCGAACAAAAGCTGGCCAAAGCTGAACTGGAGGAAATGGACAAATAAAACAAGGAATAAAACATCATCTTTTCTTGGTTTTATAGAAAAAAGGGATACTATGAAGTACCATTACTTTTGCTATTTATTGCTTTCTATAGTGCTTATTTTCTGTATTGGATGTTTTTTTAGTACAAAAAATGGATGTTATTGCGAAAAAAATGTAAAAAAAATCAAGCAATATCCACAAAATTTCAGCATAAAAAAAATCTATTCTTATGCAACAAAGAATATAGATATGCCAAAAGATCCTCTATCCGAATATTGTCTTGTAAATTTTGGAGCAGAAGCAAAAGATTCTCCTCGTGTAACAGCAATCAAGATAGATGGAATATACTACCAAAAACAGATTTTGATTGAATGCAGATTCAGCTCTTTAGAAGAAGCCCAGATATATGCAAAAAAATTCCATATAACTTTACAAGAAGAAGCTGAGGAATAGTTTTTAGAAGCAGCGCAAAACATTCTGTATTAATGATTTATAAATAGAAATAGGATATTTTTTTTAAGAAAGGTAAAAAATATGAAAAGGGTCTTTTTGTGGTTGATTTTATATTCTCTCTACATCTTGCCTTTGAATTCGCAATCTTACTGTTCTCCTGTTTTGATTCGGTGGAGCATGGAAGATTCTACAATAGATATTTTTACTCTGGAAGAAAGAAGTACAGTTCTTGATGCAAAGAGCGAAGGGATTGTATTGTGGTCTGATGGAGTAGAAGAGAAATGGACATACATTGCACCAACAGGCAAGTGGATAATGCCAGAGGAAAAAAGTATGGAGCAAGAGGCTTCCTGGGCTATTGTCAGCCGTGGTGCAGAAAATAAAAATAATCCTATTGTTTCTTCTTCTCTGGTTTCTCAACTGGATCAGATTTCTTTTACAAGTCTATTCCGAGGCTTGAATACCATCATTAGCCCTACTAATGGAGCGATTCTTTTACAGCCTCAGATCGCTATTTACAGAAAACCCCAGGATAAAGAGCCGAAATTTCCATCAGAAACGTTGTTTCTTGTGGGTAATGAAAAAAATATAGCCATTACCTTTCCTGAAAATCGTTCGCGTGTTGCTTTGGAGGAGTTCTCTAATTTGCCTGAAGAATGGAAAAAAGGCCTTCCACCAGGCAAGTATGAAATAAGCTCAGAGGTAACAAGAGATACCATCATATTCTGGATTGCAAAGGAAAAAGAGAGAAAGGAAGAGATGAGGCTGCCCGATAGACTGGCAGATGTTTTAGAATCCAAAAGAAATCCTCTTTATCTGCAAATAGCATCAGAATATCTTCTAACCCGTAAAGATAAGAAAGGAACGCTCAAGCCTTATCTATCCGATGCCCTGGAAGTTCTTCACTCCATGCCAGAAGAAGAGCTGACTGTCTATCTGAAAAATCTGAAAAAGAAAATCTTGCACAAACTGGAAAATCCAAAAGAAGAAATTCAGTTTCAGAACACAGTAGATGCCACGGGAATTCCTGTTCTGGACAAAATTCGCAGTCTATTTGCTGCAAACCAATGGGAAGAAGCCTTAAAACGATTAGAAAACTGGGAAAAACAGGAAAACGATCCAAGAGGCAAGGCTTTGGCTAAAATATATAAAGCCGTTATCTATGCAGAATCTGGGAAAAAAAGTGAAGACATAGCGGGTCTTTTCCAGAGAGCTTTAGAAGAATTGCCTGTGGATGCTACGAAAGATATATTCCGAAGCTATAACAACTATGCAAACTTTCTTACCAAAAGATTTCAGGATCGCCTTTACAATCAAGCCTTCCAGGTAGCAGCAGGAGGACAGTCCTTACTGCTTTTTTCTCTTCTGGATTGGATACAGGCTAGATCGCTCTATCAGAAATCAATGAGTCTTTGTGATGCCAAGAGCACTGTGGATAAAGTGGTATGTCAGATCAACCTGATGAAGCTTTATGCTCTTCTTGGCGATTTGATATACACTCTGGAAGGTAAAGAGAATTTCAGAAGAGGAGTGCAAATCGCTCAAAATATAGCTAAAAGCATCTATAGGGAGATAGAAAAAACTGAAATCGAAAAGTCAGACCCCTTTCTTTTTGCCAATTCTTGTCAAATTATGGCAAATATGTCATTCCGAGAACAAAATGCGCAAGAATGTATTTCTTTTGCCGAAAAAGCAAAGCAAAACTATTTGCAGGCAGGTTCTCTAACGGGAATAGAAAGCATCTCTCGACTTATGGGCCTTTACTACCTTAAGGCCAAAGAATTTCAACTAGCAGACGGATCAGAAATCTCAGAAAAAAAAGCCCTCCATCATTTTTCCCTGTCGTATCTGGTAGGTGAGACTTTAAGGGAGAGAGTCCCTCAGGATGCCATTGGACAGACACTCGCAGGTTTTTTTGCCGACAGGTCTTATGTATATGATAAAATGATTGCTCTTCTCATTCCCAGAGGAGAATACCAGGAAGCCTTGCATTATGTGGAAGCTTCCAAAGCTCAAGTTCTTCAAAACATCCTCAGGCTTAAAGGAACTTCATCCATCGAATCGCCTTATAAACCAAGAGACATTGGCCAGATACTGAAATCCTGGCCTAAAGATATTGTCGTTGTGGAATACTTCATCGGAAATCAGCATTCCTATATCTTCCTTATTAATACATTAGGGCAGGTCAAAGCCTATCCTATTCTGGAAAGCAATGGCAAAAATCCTATTCTTTCCAGGGATATTATTTCTAAGGTGCAGACATTCCTGGATGGCATGGATCATGGTGCGAAAAAGATACTCAAGCGCATTCGCATGAGAAAAGGCGTGGACAACTCCTGGCAAGACCAGTTGCATGAATTTGCCAATATGCTTCTTCCCCAGGAAGCTCTTTTGGAAATGAGAAAAGCAAAATCCGTTGTTTTTATTCCTCATCATGTTTTGCACTATTTTCCTTTTGCTGCTCTGGTGATACAAAAAGACAGCAGAAAGCTTGGCTTTTATGATATGGCAAAACCCCAATTCTTGCTGGATGAATCTTTTTCTATATGCAATGCACCTTCTTTACTTACATGGGATTTGCTACAGCAGCGAAAGTTTAGAACAATCGAAGAGGTAAATGCCATAGCGATTTCCGATACACCAGGAGCACCTCTGGAAGGTGTAAAAAAAGATGTGCAAAATTTAAAAAATGCCTTTAGTGATAGAGTAAAAACTATTTTTATGGACCAGCAGGGATTAGAAGGGAATGCAAAGTCGCTTCTGAAGAAAAAAGGAATCTTGCTCTTTGCTACTCATGGGATAAATATAGCGGAAAATCCATTGGAAAGCCATCTGATGCTTTATAACAACGATCAGGAAGATGGCTTACTGAAATCAGAAGAAATTTTTTCCAATACAGTATACACAGATATGATTGTGATGAGTGCTTGCTACTCTGGCCTTGCTGAAAAATCTCCCATGGCAGGAGACGATCTTTTTGGTCTTGTGAGAGCCTTTTTGCAAGCAG
The DNA here is from genome assembly GCA_938003875.1 of uncultured bacterium. Classification (GTDB taxonomy): domain Bacteria; phylum Planctomycetota; class Uabimicrobiia; order Uabimicrobiales; family JABWCH01; genus JABWCH01. The sequence continues at coordinate 48,079 of CALKWO010000207.1, read as the reverse complement.
GATGCCGTACTGTAGTTTCAGGGCTTTGGGATGTTTATGATGGCACAGGCCCTGAATTGATTAAGGTCTTTTTTGAAAATATAGCACAAGGCTTTTCTGTTCCTGAATCTCTGGCAAATTCTCAGCGTGCTTTTCTCAAGAACCTGCGTTCTAGCAAAGGATTTGAACCCTGGCTACACCCCTATTTTTGGGCAGTCTATACTATCTCAGGAGACCATAGGCTGTGCATGGAAAAAGAAAAATAACCCAAAAAGTCTTAACCTGAAAGAAAGAATTTAAAAATTTATGAAAAAAAATAAAAATTTATTTTTTTTAAACTATACAGATAAAAAACAGCTTTTTTTTATTTTTTTAGAAGCATTTTTGTTTTTTATCTTATCTCACCCTGTTTTCGGGCAGATCGAAGATGAACCTAAGCAGCCGAAGGTGGTTTCGTTCGTTTTTAAAGATGCCTATAGCAAAAAAAAAGTCTATCCTGATGCTATCAGGATAGACAATAGAGCTTTTATGGAATCGGAATGGATACAACTCAAGCCAGGAGAGTATAATCTGGTTGTAGAAAAATCAGGATATGTATCTTGGAAAGACAAACTCTTGATTTCTGTAGGAATAGCTCCCATCATTGTCGAAATTGAATTGATACCAAAGGATAAGCTGCGTAAAGTATTGTTCGATGTTTTGGCGCAGGAAATACCTTTGCTGCCTTTTTCTCTTTTCATAGATGGCAAACCGTATTTCGAAAATCATTCTTTCCTTCCTAATACAAGCATAGATATTCTCTTTAAGTATAAAAAATTTAAAACTATCAAAAAGACAGTTTTAATTCCTTTTGGAGATGGACCATACACGGTACATTTGCCACTAGAAAAGCTAACACAGTATGAATTTTATACAACGCAAACCAAAATGAATCTGGATGGCATAGAATACCATTATGAATTCTTTGCAGACAATGCCTTGATAGAGCCACACCAACTTTTTGTTGAAAAAGGTGTTAAATATTTTTATTATACTCTCTATGCACCTCAAGAAACCAAAATTTTTACTATCTATTGTGGCCATTTCTTTGAGTTAAAACCCATACAGAATCTAAATGCTGGTATCACCAAGATGAATAATATCCATATTCCAAATCTCATAAAACACCTTGAATCTAAAAGAAAAGAGGAAAGCTGTGATATTCTGGCTATTGTGGAAAATCTGTTGAACCAAGGCTATGCAAATAGCATAGCAAAATCTATAGAAATAGAAGCCTTCATAGAATATTTAAAAAAATTTATCAGTCAGAGCAGTAGCCAGGAAGCAATACGAATAGCGGCGATCATGGAAAGAATTAAGTAAGTGTTCAAAAATTTTTGCATAAAGCATCTAAAACAACTTTTTTGCTCTTCCCTGAAAAATTTGATTGACAAAAACGTTTTTAATCGTTAAAATATCGGCTTCATGGATATTCAAAATTCTATGCAAACAAAGGATGAAAAGCATTTTTATTATATGGGGCTGGCTTTACAGGAAGCTGAAAAAGCCATGGGGCAAGATGAAGTCCCTGTAGGAGCGATACTGGTAAGAGATGATGAAATCCTTGCCAAAGGCTACAACCAGACAGAATGCAAAAAATCGCCCTTTGCTCATGCTGAAATCCTGGTATTGGAAGAAGCCTCAAAAAAACTAAAAGGCTGGAGATTGTTAGGCACTACTTTATACGTTACGCTGGAACCTTGCAGTATGTGTGCAGGAGCGTTAGTGCTGGCAAGAGTCCAAAGCATCGTCTTTTCTCTCAAAGATTCCAAAAGCGGGGCTTGTGGCAGTGTTTTCAATATTGTCCAGAATGCAAAAATCAACCATCGCATAGAAATTACAGAAGGTATACGATCGGAAGAATCGCTTGCTTTGCTTCAAAATTTTTTTCGTATGAAAAGACAAAAAAATAAGATCAAAAAGCAGGTGAACGATTTATGATGAATTTTGGAGAGGTGCCAGAGCGGCTGATTGGGGCGGTCTCGAAAACCGTTGTTCTCCTCGTGAGGACCGAGGGTTCGAATCCCTCCCTCTCCGCTAGAAATTTTTTTATAAAAAAATAAGATTTCTCTTGCAATATAAAAAAAAATTGCTATAATACAGCCATAATAAAATTTTGAACTAAAATTCAAAATATTAGTGAATAGAATTTTTGGAGAGGTCGCCTAGAGGCTGAGGGCGCGCGCTTGGAAAGCGCGTAGGCGGGCAACCGTCTCGAGGGTTCGAATCCCTCTCTCTCCGTTATCAACATCAAATAAATTTACACCGTGCTAGATGGGGCGGTCGCGGTTCCCTGTAACCCACAGCCCGCTTTAGTGGGGTTGAAGCCTTTTTGCGGTTATTTCATTTCTTGGATTTTCTTGTGTAAGCGGTGTTTGAAGTGGTTGGTCCTTTGCGATAAGAAGCTTCCCAACCCGGCCAGGCGGGGAACCGAGCAACCGTCAGAACCTCCCTTATGTGTAAGGGGTTGCTAATCATTAGCTGGCTGCATAAAGATGCCTTGAAGTGGGTAAACAAGAAAGGGTGCACGGTTATCTTTATTTTCACACCTATAAATCAAATAATTGACTAAAACAAAAAATATTTCATAATAAAATATTATTTATAACCCAAAACATTGGCATTTATTCATAACGGGTGACAGATGAACTATCTTGGATTTGCCCGGAAATATAGGCCCAAAACCTTTGAAGAAGTGGTAGGTCAGCGAGAAATTGCTCATACTCTACAAAATGCCATCACAACCAACCGCATTCACCATGCCTATCTCTTTTGTGGATCCAAAGGCGTTGGTAAAACATCCATGGCTCGTATTTTTGCGAAAGCCTTGAATTGCCAGAAAGGTATCAGCATCTCTCCATGCCAGGAGTGCGAAATCTGCCAGCGGGTTGCCACAGGTGACGATGTGGATGTGATTGAAATCGATGGTGCCTCCAACCGTGGAATCGAAGAAATTCGTAACATAAAAGACAACATAAAATACCTCCCTTCTCGCGCTCGCTTTAAAATTTTTATCATCGATGAAATCCACATGCTGACAACAGCAGCTTTTAATGCTCTATTGAAAACGCTGGAAGAACCCCCTGTACATGTAAAATTTATCTTTGCAACAACCCAAATACATTCTATTCCTGATACAATCTTATCTCGTTGCCAGCGATTTAATTTTAAAAAAATAGAAATCCAGGATGTTGTAGAGCAATTAAAGCGGATTGCCAGGGAAGAAAGCCTGGAGGCAGAAGAAGAGGTTTTTACCAAAATAGCACAGACGACCAATGGTGCCATGAGAGATTCTCTGGTACTTCTGGATCAACTTGCCGCTTATAATGCTAAAAATATTACAATACAGTCTCTAAAGGCTATTCGAGGTTCTGAAGGGGAAGAAGCAGGAAGAATCATACATGCGATAGCAGAAAAAAATGTTCTTACTTTGCTGGGGGTAGTCGCAGATTTCTTTTCTATAGGCGGGAATGTAGAGAATTTGATGGAAAGCCTTATCCAGAAGTTTCGGGATATCCTTGTTTTACAAGTTACAGGAGGAAGCGAAGCTTTTGTAGAAGGAACTCAGGAATACCAAAAATGGCTTTTAGAAAAAAAAGACTCTTTTAGCCAGGAATTCCTTCATAGTGCTATTTATCAAATTGTTGAAGCTAAAAATCTTGTACATCGTAGTCTTTTAGGCAAGATCATATTGGAAACCACACTTTTAAAAATTTTCCATCTGGATTCTCTGGTTTCCTTGAAAGTCATTGAGAAAAAGCTATATGATTTGCAAGAAAAAATAGCTCTCAAAGGTTCCGCTTCTGCTTTTGTTCCGCGCCCTGTCAGTGATATGATGCCTCCTTCCACTGTTTCTGTTGGACTAAGAAATATACAGAGTGGTGAAAAGGCATTACATCAAAATCAATATACTCAAGCTCCTGGCAGCCAGGCCATGCCCATCCAGTCTGCCAGTATCGTAGAAACCAATAAAACTATACAGGGAAACGAAAAATCAGTACAACAGCAGCCTCAGACCTCTGGCTTTTCTGCTATGAGATCGCCTGCTGAAAGGCAAGAACAGGGTGTCCAGGAAAGAATGGTTGTGGCTCCTTCTATTCCTATGGGGATGCAGCCTGTGCTAGCTTCTGTAGAAACAGCTCCCATCCTTTCTCCCTGGGAAAAATTCGTAGATGGGATAAAAAAAATATCTCCTTCTATGGGGGATTTCCTGCATAAAAAAGCCCAATATGAAATCAAGGAAGAAAGCCTTATTATCATAATTCCACAGGCAAATCATATTATAGCGGAAACGATTTCTTCTCCTAAAAACAAAAAGGCAGTAAGCGATTGTATTTTCGCAAGCTTCCATAAAGCCCTGCCATTACGATTTTCCTTCTCTGGAGAAGAGAAAGCTGTAGAGCATAAAGAATATCAGAAAAATCTTACAAAAGATCCTATGATTGGCAAAGCTATAGAAATTTTCGAAGCGCGTATTTTAGAAACACAAAAGATATAGGAAGTACGTACTATGAAGAAATTTTACCCATTCTTTATCCTTTTTACTTGTTTTTGGTTGATTTACAATCCAATACATGCTCAAGAAGTGAAAAGAGACTATGTATATGTCCTTTCCCTGGATGAAGATATATTTGATGGTCTGGCAAGACGGATTACAAATAAATTGAAACGCATAGATACAAACAAAGCGAAAGCCGTCATTCTGGAGATCAACACGCCTGGAGGCGGTGTTGGATATGTTCTGGATATATGCAAACAAATCGATATGCTTGCCCAGGCCAATGTTCCTGTATACGCTTATGTCACAGGCTATGCCTGGAGTGGCGGAGCCTTGATTGCTCTTGCCTGCGATAGAATCTATATGGTGGAGCAGGCATCCATTGGTTCTGCTGAAGTGAAAATTTTAACGCCGTTTGGGATCAAAGATGCTGATGAAAAAAGCCTTTCTGCCATGAGAGCGCATTTTAGAGCTTATGCTGAGCATCGCAACTATCCTAAAGCACTTGCTGAAGCCATGGTAGATAAAGCAATGGAAGTCAGAGAAGTCCGCTATCGGGGAGAACGCTTTTTTAAGACCAGCGAAGAAGTCCAAAAAATGAGAGAAGAGCTGGCAAATGATTCTGAGAGGATTATGGAAGTCGGGATCGTTGTCCCTGCTGGAAAACTGGCCAATTTCACGGCAAAAGAGGCAAAAGAATATGGTTTTTGTCGCTCCATACATCAGACAAGGGATTCTTTGCTCAAGGAAACAGGGCTTCAATCTTATAAAATCGAAGAGATGACAAAAACGTTTGAAGATAGTCTTGCCAATTTTCTGACAAACCAATGGGTAAAAATGCTTTTGATTTCCTTAGGCATCTTAGGGATCGTGATTGAATTCTGGACACCAGGCTTTGGTGTTTTTGGTATCATGGGATTTACCTTTCTTGCACTGGCTTTTATAGGAGCATATCTGGCAGAAACTGCCGTGCTTTGGGAAATCCTTATCTTCTTATTAGGACTTCTGCTTTTAGCCATTGAGATATTTCTCATACCAGGCTTTGGAATTGTGGGAATTCTAGGAATTATCTTTTGTTTTCTTGGTCTTATGTTATCTTTGCAAACTTTTGTCTTGCCAGAAAGCGAAGAAGAAGTTAATCTATTCATGATCAATATATTCCATCTCACGTTTAGCGTTGGAATAGATATTTTTTTATTAGCAATCATAACACGCTTTCTTCCAGAAAATGCTCCTTTGCGCAGGCTTTCTGTCTCTACTGTCCAGACAGCCGAAGAAGGTTATAGCGTAGCGATTCCTTCCTTCCAGAATCTCAAAGGAAAGGAAGGCATTGCCATGACTAAACTAAGGCCAGCAGGCAGAATCCAGATAGAAAGCCAGGGCTATGATGTTACTACACTAGGCGATTTCATCGAAGCAGGAGAAAAAGTAGTCGTAACCCATGTGCAGGGAAATAGGATTACAGTAGATAGACAAAATTCTTAAAAAGGGAAGACAAATGGCATTTGGTTTAATATGTTTGATTTATGTGCTTGGTCTTGCACTACTTTCTATCGAACTTTTTGTTCCTGGCGGCATTCTGGGTTTTATTGGCACGGCTATTTTAATATCAGCCATTGTACTTGCTTTTATGTATCATCCAGCAGGCTATGGATTGGTTTTGATCGCTATCACTTTGATTATTGTTCCAGCAGCTATAATCTGGTGGTTAAGACGAGTTTCCCTGGATGAATCCCAAAAAGTAGAGGATGGCTATACATCTGCCGATGATACCCTGGAAGAACTTCTAGGAAAAGAAGGAGAAACAATAACGCTGCTAAGGCCTTGCGGGGTCGCTAAAATTGCAGGCAGGCGCGTTGATGTAACGGCAGAAAATCTTGTAATTCAAGCAAATACTCCGATCAAAGTGGTTAAAGTAGAAGGGAACCGTGTTGTAGTGGTTGCAACCGGGCCTGCTCGGAGTGAAGAATAGAATCTGTTTTTTTTGATGGCAAACGTACGGTTTTATATGGAGGACAATGGAATGACTCCTATGGATGTAATTCCTTTTGCCATGATATTCGCACAGCAGCAGCAAAATCCTCTTTTGTTTGCTGTATGGTTTATTGTGGTAGTCGTTGGACTTATTTTTGTCACTATTTTTTTGAAGTTTGGATTTCTCTGGCTTCAGGCTTTTGCCTCAGGCGCAAGAGTATCCTTTGTTTCTCTGATTGGTATGTGGCTGCGTAAAGTCAATCCTACTATCATCATCAATAGTCGTATCATGGCCATGAAAACAGGATTGAATATTTCTTCAGATATTCTGGAAGCCCACTATCTATCCAGAGGAAATGTTTCCAATGTAATTCGTGCCCTTATTGCTGCCAGCAGAGCCAACATTCCTTTGACATTCCAAAGAGCAGCAGCTATTGATCTTGCTGGCCGTGATGTTCTTGAAGCAGTGCAGACTTCTGTTAATCCTAAAGTGATTGATTGCCCTGATCCTACTAGAGGAAGGCATACCATTGATGCAGTAGCAAAAGATGGTATCCAATTACAGACCAAAGCAAGAGTCACTGTCCGTGCTAACCTGGATCGCCTGGTTGGTGGAGCAACAGAAGAAACGATTATTGCAAGAGTTGGTGAAGGCATTGTAACAACCATCGGTTCTGCAAATTCTTACAAAGAAGTTTTAAAAAATCCTGACAACATTTCCAAAAAGGTTTTGGAAAAAGGTCTGGATTCTGGAACAGCCTTTGAAATTCTTTCTATAGACATTGCTGACATTGATGTGGGCGTGAACGTGGGTGCCCGCCTTCAGGCTGATCAGGCTGAAGCAGACAAGAAAATCGCTCAGGCCAAGGCAGAAGAGCGCAGAGCTATGGCAGTGGCCCTGGAACAGGAAATGATCGCACAAATCCAGGAAAACAATGCCAAGGTAGTATTGGCAGAAGCAGAAATTCCTAAAGCCATTTCCGAAGCTTTTATCAAGGCAAAAATCAGCTTGATGGATTACTATAAGCTAAGAAATGTCATGGCTGATACAAACATGCGTTCCAGCATTGCTGGAGATAGCGGATCTGGGTTCAAAATTTAGTAAAAATGTTTCAGATATATCTGTAAAAAACTTTATTATCTGAAATATTTCTAGTAAAGAGAAGCGATATGAATTTTGAAGATATTGTCGCGATAATCTTTGTGATTATTTTTTTTATAGGGCCTCTGATAAAAAAGATCGCTGAAGCTGCTGGTAAACAAGAAGAACAACCTAAAAAGGGGCGGTCTTTAGAAGAAGTGAGAGAATATCTGGAGAAAATGAAATCCACAAATCCTTCTTCAGGTCAGTCCGATTACAGAGCGCCTGCAACAAAGCCTTATAAATCTCCGACCAAGGAAAAATCTTCTGCAAAAAAACGGGGTGCTAAAGAAGAAGTTGTTCCTGAAGTTGTGGTTCAGCCTATTTTGATTCAGCCCGAACCTGAACCGCCTTCTGTAAAGAAAGCCGTAGAAAAAAATTTCCTGCACGAGTTTATGACAGGCACAAAATTTACAGAAGCCCAAAAAGCAATTATCCTTTCGGAAATTTTTAAGCAGCCCAGTACCTAAAAAGTTCTGGATTATCGTAAGCTTTTTTCAGAAAAAGGCAACTTTTTTTGAAAACTTTTCCTTTATGAAAATACCTGAATGAAAGTGTATTCTTTTTCTAAAGGATTTGCATGAATTCGGAAATGATTATGCTCATCAAAGTGATCTTGTGCAAAATGAGTAGTGCTATGAAATAGTATCTACTCCATTTTGCTGCTGTAGTATACTTTTGGAGAAGATTTATATCTACTCTTGAAATATACTCAACAACATTTTGATTAAAACAGAATTCGGAAATAGAAGAATTATGATTGGAGCTTATTTATGGAAATGTTAATATGGGGAATATGGGTCGTCATAGGCCTTGTTATCTTCATGACAATTCTTGTGTTTGCTAATTTCGGAGTTCTCTGGATTCAGGCAGCCTCTTCTGGTGCAAAAGTTTCTATGTTTAGCCTGATCGGTATGTGGTTCCGAAAAGTTACGCCTAGCGTTGTGATCAATAGCAGGATTATGGCCGTAAAAACAGGATTGAATATTCCTACAGAAGTTTTAGAAGCACACTATCTGGCAAGAGGCAATGTCCCTAATGTCGTACGTGCTCTCATTGCAGCCAGTAGGGCAAACATTCCTTTGACCTTCCAAAAAGCAGCCGCTATTGATCTGGCTGGTCGCGATGTTTTGGATGCAGTACAGACCTCTGTTTACCCTAAAGTCATCGATTGCCCTGCTCACAGAAGCGGCAAAAATACCATAGATGCAGTAGCACAAGATGGTATTCAACTCAAGGCCAAAGCAAGAGTTACCGTAAGAGCTAATATAGATCGTCTGGTTGGTGGTGCTACAGAAGAAACTATCGTAGCCAGAGTAGGCGAAGGGATTGTAAGTGCTATTGGCAGTGCCGTTTCCCACAAAGAAGTTTTAGAAAACCCTGACCGAATTTCTAAAGCTGTTTTAGCCAAAGGACTGGATTCAGGAACAGCTTATGAAATTCTCTCTATTGACATAGCAGATGTGGACGTGGGTGAAAACATCGGTGCCAAATTGCAGACAGACCAGGCAGATGCAGACCGAAGAGTCGCCCAGGCAAAAGCCGAAGAGAAACGTGCAATGGCTATTGCTTATGAGCAAGAAATGAAGGCTAAAATAAGTGAAAATAAAGCCAAAGTAGTCTTAGCTCAGGCTGAAGTTCCCAAATCCATTGCCCAGGCTTTCCGCGAAGGGCACATCTACAGCGTTGGCTCTGCCTCCTAAGAGTTGTCCATACATCATTTGTTTTTATCAAAAAGCATATTGCCTAAAAAGCAGTATGCTTTTTTTGTATATTTTAGTTTAACAATGTTAAATCAAAAATTAAAGAAAAGAGAACCACAGATGAACACAGATAAACACGGATAAAAAATAAAATAATCTGTGTCCATCCGTGTCCATCTGTGGTTCAATAAATCTTTAATTTTATATAAACTATTGGGAGACAAGAATCAGGATTTAACATTGTCAAGTTTAAATACTCATTTTTTACAGTAGGCTAGTGCAGCAGCAATGAAGTCTCTAAAAAGCGGATGGGGCTGCATGGGCTTGGAGTGAAATTCTGGATGGAACTGGCATCCTAGAAACCACGGATGATCTGGTATCTCAATGATTTCTACTAAATTTTTATCAGGAGAAAGACCACTAAAAACCATTCCATGCTCGTGGAGTGCCTGTCTGTATTGGTTGTTGAATTCATAACGATGCCTGTGGCGTTCTGAAATTTCTCGTTTTTTATAGGCTCTCATCGCCAGAGTATTTTCTTCTAAGAGGCAGGGATAAGCCCCTAGTCTCATCGTACCCCCTAAAGCATCGTCTTCTTTACGTGATACCATGACATTATTCTTGTAATCAAACCATTCTCTCATCAAAAAAATAATAGGATCCTTACAATTTTTATCTACTTCCATGGTATGAGCATGAGGTAATCCTGCTACATGCCTTGCAAACTCTACAACAGCCATCTGCATTCCCAGGCAAATACCAAAAAAAGGAACTTTATTCTCTCTTGCATAACGAATGGCTTTTATCTTGCCAGAAATGCCTCTTTGTCCAAATCCGCCAGGCACAAGAATCCCATCCATATTTTCCAAAAGAACCTCTCCATTGTCCTGAGCAATCTTTTCAGAATCCAGGTATACCAGGTTTATCGAAGCATCATTCGCTATGCTGCCATGAACCAGAGATTCATGGAGGCTTTTATAGGATTCCTTGAGTTCGACATATTTTCCCACTATAGCAATTTTGACTTCCCTGTTAAGATTTTGGATTCTGCGTACCAGGCTCTCCCATTCTTCCAGGATAGGATTTCTTGTCCATATATTCAAGAGCCGTACAATTTTATCGTCCAGGCATTCTTCATGAAAACGCAGAGGCAATTCATAGATTGTCTTTACATCAGGGTCTGTAATAACAGCATCAGGCTCGACATTGCAAAAATGGGCGATTTTTTTCTTGATTTCGCTGTCTATGCTTTTTTGTGTACGGCAAAGCAGTATATCGGGCTGGATACCTATGCCTAAAAGTTCTTTGACACTATGTTGTGTCGGTTTTGTTTTGACCTCATCTGAGGTAGGAAGATAGGGCACCAATGTGACATGAATATAAATCACATTCTCTTTTCCTACATCGTTGCGGAATTGTCGAATGGCCTCCAGGAAGGGAAGACTTTCTATATCGCCTACAGTTCCTCCAATTTCAACGATCAGCAGGTCAACATCTTTAGCTGCCTTGTTGATCCTGGATTTGATTTCATCTGTGATATGAGGAATCACCTGTACGGTATTTCCCAGGTATTCTCCACGTCTTTCTTTTTCAATAACAGAATGGTAGATACTGCCTGAAGTACAATTGTTCTTCCTGCTCATTTTAGCATTGGTAAATCTTTCATAATGCCCCAAATCCAGGTCGCTTTCCGCTCCATCATCGGTTACGTAGACTTCACCATGCTGAAAAGGATTCATGGTGCCAGGGTCTACATTGATATAGGGATCGAATTTTTGTAAGCTGATCTTCAGCCCCCTGGATTCCATAAGGGCACCGATAGAAGCAGCCGCAAGCCCTTTCCCTAGAGAAGAAAGAACTCCCCCTGTAATGAAGATGAATTTCGTCTTATGCAATTTCAGTGCCTTTCTTGATACGGATAATTTGATTTTTTTGTAGAATTGCTTACTTTGCAATGAGTTGTAGCCGCAGGGTTGCGCCGAAGATGACTATCTATTCTGAAAAGATGACCTTCAGCGCAATCCCTGCGTCTTTTGGCAATAGAGACTAACTGAATCGAATCGCTCATTACCTTGAATTATCCCTGTCCGCACTGGGCGTATTTTAAGGTTGGGGGATAGCCAAAAGAGAACCACAGATGAACACAGATGGACACAGATAATAAATCTTTTTCATATGTGTCTCTGTGGTTAATGTATAATATAAATTGCTTCCTTGTAAATTATTTGTGTTTATCTGTGTCTATCTGTGGTTCGTTCCCCTAAACATTAAATACGCCCGTCCGCACTATATCTAATTTTCCTTAGGCGCGTCTGTTTTTTTGCGTGGGGAAACGTATTGAGAATACAGCATGACCATGGTTTTTTTATGAGCAACGCTAAGGTTAGGGTCTTGCATGATGGCTTCTTTTGCATCTTTCTCTTCTTTTTCAGGAGCAACAGGTTGGTTTTCCAGATTTTTGATTTTATTTTCCATTTCTGTAATCTGATCAATGTATTTCTGGATCATCTCTTCCCTGTCGCGTATTTGATCTTGTAGTACTTTAAGTTGAGCCAGTTCAGCTTCGTATGTCTGAACTTTTTGCTGTTCCTGTTTCAAAAGATTTTGATGCTCTTCCAGAGATGCCAGATTGTTTTGCATTTCCTGAAGCTTACTTTTGTATTCTTCAATTTCTTTTTGTTTGGAAACTACTTCTTTTTCTTTTTCCTGGATCTTTTTTTCCTGTTCTACTAATTGTACAGATAGCCCTTCGATTCCATTTTCTTCTTCCAGAGAAAAATCTACCTCTTCTTCTTGTGTCAATCCCAATTCAGGAGGTATGGGTTCACTATCCAATATATCCAGAACTCGTCGCAGCTCGCGGATAGAATGTGCCCTGAGCTTGATATTCTGTTCATAGTCCCTTTTTACATCCTGATAGTCTTCTTGCAAATGCTTTATTTTATTTTGGAAATCCAGGCATTTTTCCTCAAGGATATCTTTCTCTTTTTGAAGATTTTTATGCTCTATCTCTAAATTTTGTTTCTCTTTCTGCAATTCTTCCCATTTTTCCTGTGTATTTTTTGTTTCGATTTTTTGTTTTTTTATCTCTTCTTCTAAATTTTGTTTCTGTTTTTCTTTTTCTTGGATTTTAGCTTCAGCTTCTTTTATCTTGCCTTTGAGATCCTCTACGCAAGATTTTTCTTGAGAAAGATTTTTTTCTACAGACTCTTTTTCTTTTTTTAGAACACTAATGATTTTTTCTTTTTCATCTATATCTTTTAACTGGCTTTCCAAATCTTTATCCAATTTCTGAATTTCTTGTTCTAAAGATTGGATTTTTTGTTCAGCCTGAGAGCGATTTTCTTTTTCTTGCTTGGTCTGAGCGTTGGCATCTGCCAATTCTTTTTCTCTCTTTTTAAGAATGTCTGTAACATCTTTTATCTTTTTGTTAAAGGATTCGATGTCTTTTTCTTTCTCTTTGATATTTCCACTAAGCATTTGAAGCTCTTCAGTTTGTCCTTTTATGGCTTCTCTGGCTTTTTGTAATTCTACCTGTCTTTGTTTTGCTTTTTGTTTTGTCACAATACTTGTGATCAACATGGCGATTAAAACCCCAACAAATAGTCCACCGCCGCCTGCCATCAATAGATGTTCCATTCCGTACATAGATTCTCCCTTTATTAAATTGAGATAATAAGACTAATCTTCTTCCTCTTTATTTTGCATAAAATAAGGTTTAAGCTTTGTTTCTTTTTTTAACCCTGGAAAACCACCAGAAGCATTGAGTTTTTCTTTTGATTCTTCTCCAGCGTCCATATTTTCTTCTTCCATAGTCATAGACTCCTCTTGGGAAGAGGAAACAACAGTCATTTTTTTCTGAGGTGTAGCTTCTACTCCTTTTGGTTCACTTTCTATTTCTTTGTTTTCTTTAGAAAAATGGGCAGAAAATGGTTTTAGTTTTTTGATAGAAGGAAAAGGTAAAGATTTTTCAGAAGATTCCTCTGCTTTTTCGCTCAAGACAGAAGCCTTTTCTGTCTCCGATTCTTTTGGGGTTTCCTTGCATTCTACAGAAGCCTTCGCCGCAGGAAAAGCAGGTTTAAGAGACGACTTTTTTTGAAAGCTGATTTCAAAATCTTTTTCTTCTGGCAGGGATGGCGGAATCTGGTTATCCTGGTCTTCTTCTACAGCCTCTGCATCCAGAGATTTATCCCATCCTTCGCTTTCCTCTTCTCCTGTTTCTTCTGCAGAAACAGCCTCTATAGAAGCTTCTGAAATTTGTCCATCTAAATTAGCAAATTCTTCAAAAACACTTTCTGAAGGCTCTGCAAGGCTCGCTTCCTGGGCTTCGAAATCTACTTCTTTGATTTCTCTTTCATCAATAGGAATAAAACCTTTTGGCTTTATATTCTCCTCTACAGGAGTCGCTTCCAGGGAAGCTTCAGGCTCTAACGTAAGAGTTTCTTCTTGCTCAGAAATTTCTTCTGCCTCTATTGCTTTTTCATCCTGGATTTTTTTGATAATTTTAGCCTTTAGACTTTCCCATGCTTCATCCAGATAAGGCATATTTTCTACGCTGGCAGGAGCCATTTTTACTTGAAATCTTTTTTGGGAAGTTCTGATAAAAGGAGCAAGATCTTCATAGAATTTGTCTTTCTGACAAGCTTGCACAATCTCATCTTCAAAAGAAATCCAGAATTCCTGGACGATTTCTTTTGCTATTCTTTTGGCTCTACGATATTTGACAACGTCTACAGAAGGAGAAACCGTAGCCATCATCGCTGTATGCATCAAACCATCGTCTTCTTCTTGATCTTCTTCTTGATCTTCTTCCTGTGTCTCTACGCTGTTTTCGCCAGAAGGAATTTGCAAATCTTCCTGTACAGATTCCTGATCTAAAGATTCACTAGCTTCGATTGACTGCTCTACAGATTCATAGGATTCGGTTATTTCTTCCTGCTCTTCTTGGATTTTTTGCTGTCCACCAAAAAGAGATTCCATCTCTGAAATCAATTCTTCATAATTCTGATAGCGTTTTTCTGGTTCATAAGAAATCATTTTTTGGAGTATACAAAGAATTGTATCAGGTATCTCTTTCTGAGAAAATTGTTTTGAGAAAAGATGCTCGCTTTGTTCCTTTTCTAAAGGTGTAAGATTGGGAACAATTCCACTAAGCATGTGAGAGTAAATGATCCCTAAAGAGTAAATATCTGCCCTTTGGTCAGATTTTTTCTTCTGCCATTGCTCAGGAGCAAGATAATTCGGGATTGTAGGGGGTAAAGATCCATCTACAACAATAGCGTTTTTATTTTCATCCAGAATGATATTAGAAGGTTTCAGATTTTTATGGAATAGGCCGAAATTGTAAGCAGCATTCAGTCCATGGCTGACATCATAAACAATTTGTGTTGCCTCTGCCATAGGAATAGGCCCTTTAGAAATCAAGTCTTCCAGGCTTTCTCCTTGTATCAATTCTCTTACGATCACCCCTTCATAATAATCTACCTTGTAAATTTTGGCCCAATTAGGGTGTTGAAAATGCTCAGCCTTTTTTAATTGATTCAAAAAGTGTCTTAAAAATTTTTTATTTTGTGCTATAATACCTTCGAAGCATTTATAAACACATTCTCCAACCTGAGGATGAGAGCTATAGTATGTTGTCCCTAAAGAACTTTTTCCTAGAATTTTTTGTAGTTTACAATCTTTGACGGAAATCATAGAAGGGACAATAGCTGCTTGGGGAAGATTTTCTTCTAAGACTGTCTGAATTCGATTTTGAATTTTTTGCAGATTGTCTGGGGATACCAGATGCATTTGCTCTAGTATTTTGGCCAGGCTATTTTTTTTTCCATTGCTTTCTTGCTTATACAGCAAGCAAAGAGGATTATACATTTCACTAGAAGAAAGCAATCCTTCTTCTAGTACGAAATGAAGTAAAAAGATGTCTTCATGAGTAGGCATGTTATGGCCTCTCTAAACTAGAAAACAAAACAAATGAAACACAAATATACGCCGAAAATTAGAGAAATTTTATCATATTTTTTTGTTGCTGTCAAAAGTGAAATTAGCATGTTATCGTGAATTTTATGATAAATTATTAAGAAAAGGATTTATTGCAATGAGAATTACCGTCACTAATGAACAAAACTTTTTGCCTATAGAAGAAAAAAAAATTTATGAATCCATACGCCTCCTCCCTGGCTCGGATAAAAAATATCGTTTATCTGTTGTTTATGTAGACGACAAAGAAATCACAAAGATGAACGAACGGTATCTGAAACATGAAGGCCCTACCGATGTACTGGCTTTTCCCATAAATCCAAAAGAAGGGGAAATTGTCGTATCAGCAGAAACCGCCTTAAGGGAAGCCCAAGAAAGGGGAATTGAAAGCGAAGGTGAGCTACTCCTTTACACATTGCATGGGACTTTGCATTTGCTTGGTTATGATGACAAGAGTCCAGAAGAGTTCGAAAAAATGCACGCAATAGAAAAGCAGATTCTCACTCAACTTGGCTATAAATGGAGTTGGGATGAGGAATTCTCAGAAGAGTAGCATAAATTTTTTATTTGCCTATAAATTCATTTTTTTTCTTGCTATGATTTTCTTTCTATGCTATCATTTCCACAACAAATCTTGAAATTTTTTTTAATTCCGCCTATAACGAATTTTGGGGCAGACAGTTAAAATATGCCCATAAAAATATAGAAAACTTTGTTAATCAGCATTTTTTTTACAAAGGAGTTTTTTGGATGGTAGACAACAAGTATGTGTATACCTTCGGCGGTAATTTCAATGAAGGTAACAAAGACATGAAGAACCTCCTCGGAGGAAAAGGTGTAGGACTTGCGGATATGGCCTCTATAGGAATTCCCGTGCCTCCAGGATTCACGATTACAACAGAAGTCTGTAATCTCTTTTTAAAACAAGGCGAAAAATATCCTGCCGAACTCAAACAGCAAGTAACAGATGCGATGAAAAAAGTAGAAGCTTTTTTAGGAAGAGAATTTGGCAGTTCTGATAATCCTCTCCTCGTTTCTGTTCGTTCTGGTGCGAGACAATCCATGCCTGGTATGATGGAAACAATTCTTAACACAGGTCTTACAAGCAAAACCATCCCAGGTATGATCAAAAAGACCAACAATCCCCGCTTTGTGTATGATGCCTATCGCCGCCTTATGATGATGTACAGCGACGTTGTTATGGAAAAAGCAGCAAGAGTCGAAGTAGCAGAAGGCAAAGGCATACGTATCCAGCTTGAGCATATCATGGAAAGCATGAAAAAAGAAAAAAATTATACTCAGGATACGGATCTCACCATAGAAGATTTACAAAACCTTTGCGAGCGTTTTAAAGCCAAAATACAAGAAGTTCTTCACAAACCTTTCCCTGACACTGCTGAAGATCAGCTCTGGGGAGCCATTGGTGCTGTGTTCCAATCCTGGAATGGAAAAAGAGCCATAGAATATCGTCGTATTGAAAGAATTCCTGATGAATGGGGTACAGCAGTCAATGTACAATCCATGGTATTTGGAAATATGGGCGATAGCTCTGCCACTGGAGTCGCTTTTACCCGTCATCCTGGAAATGGCGATAAGGTTTTCTATGGAGAATGGCTGATCAACGCCCAGGGAGAAGATGTCGTTGCTGGTATTCGTACTCCTTTCGCTATCAATGAGGAATGCAAATCTCTGGCCAACAAACATCTGCCTACCATGCAGGAAAGTATGCCCGATACCTATAAACAACTCTGTGATATTCGGGAAAAGCTGGAAAGCCACAATCGAGATATGCAGGACATCGAGTTTACAATACAGGAAGGCAAGCTCTGGATGCTACAGACCCGTACAGGAAAGAGAAACGGCCTTGCGGCGTTGAAAATTGCTGTAGACATGGTCAAGGAAAACATGATCGACAAAAAAACAGCAGTTACAAGAGTTCAGCCCAAACAGCTTGATGAAGCATTGCATCCTATTGTAGACCCTGTTCAGGAAAAAAGCCTCAAACCTCTGGCAACAGGATTGCCCGCTGGCCCTGGTGGATCAGTCGGAAAAATCGTTTTGACTGCTGAAAAAGCACAAAAAATGCACGCTGCTGGTGAAAAAGTCATTTTGGTCAGAAATGAAACATCTCCTGAGGACGTACATGGAATGCACGTTTCTGAAGGTATCCTGACAGCCAAAGGCGGTATGACATCACACGCTGCTCTGATTGCACGCGGTTGGGGCAAATGCTGCGTAGTCGGCTGCGGTGCTTTGGATATTGATGTCCATGCAGGAACAGTCAAAGTAGATAAACTTGTCTTAAAAGAAGGCGATCTGATTTCTTTGAATGGAAGCAAAGGGAATGTGTACCAGGGAGCTGTTCCTTTGGTTGCAGTGGATCCTGAAAAGAACGAAGACCTCAAATCCTTCTTGCTGTGGTGTGATGAAATCAGTGCCATTGGTGTAAGAACCAATGCAGATCGTCCCAAAGACGCTGCTCAGGCCAGAACTTTCGGCGCAAAGGGAATCGGACTGTGCCGCACAGAACACATGTTCTTTGGTGAAAGAATCACCGCTATGCGCAAGATGATTATGGCCGAAACAAAAGAAGAAAGAGAAGCTGCTGTGTATGGGCTGTTGCAGTACCAGAAAGAAGATTTCATGGGGCTGTTCCAGGCTATGGAAGGTCTGCCAGTCACTATTCGCTTACTGGATCCTCCTTTGCATGAATTCATTCCAGCAGAAAACAAGTTTGAAGAATTCTGCCAGCAGGTCGGCAAAACCATGGGTGAAGTGAAGGCTCGTGCTGAACAACTCCATGAACTTAACCCCATGCTGGGACATCGTGGTTGCCGTTTAGGTATTACCTATCCTGAAATCACCAGAATGCAAGCCAGAGCCATTCTCGAAGCTGTCGCTGAACTGATGAAAAAAGGAGTCCAGGTACATGCTGAAATCATGGTA
Source organism: uncultured bacterium (assembly GCA_938003875.1). Classification (GTDB taxonomy): domain Bacteria; phylum Planctomycetota; class Uabimicrobiia; order Uabimicrobiales; family JABWCH01; genus JABWCH01. Next base: position 29,820 of record CALKWO010000207.1, on the reverse strand, counting down.
CCTATCGTTGGCCACATTAAAGAATTGATTCATCAGAAGAAACTGATTCTGGAAGAAGCAGAGAAAGTAAAAGCAGCTTATCAAATGCAAGATCTGCCTTTCATGATTGGAACCATGATCGAAGTTCCCAGAGCAGCCATTACTGCTGATATCATTGCTCAAGAAGCCGAATTTTTCTCCTTTGGAACCAATGACTTAACCCAAATGGGTTGCGGTTTTTCCAGAGACGATTCTGGCAAGTTCCTGAAAGAATACGAAGCTCTTGGCATTTACGCAAAAGATCCTTTTGAATCCCTGGATCAAGATGGTATTGGCCTTTTGATCAAAATGGGTATTGATAAAGGTCGTAGCATAAAGCCCAATCTTAAAATCGGAATTTGTGGCGAACATGGTGGCGATCCAGCTTCCATCGAATTCTGCCATAGAGTAGGCATGAACTACGTGTCTTGCAGCCCCTTCAGAGTACCCATTGCCCGCCTTGCTGCTGCCCAGGCACAAATCGCCTATCCAAGAGAAAAGAAATAGCACGTTTTGAATATCGCATCCTGCCTAATTAAGCAGGATGCTTTTATTCACAAAAAAAACTGCAAGGATGAAAAACATCCTTGCAGTTTTTTTGTGGGATAATATATTTACGGTTGTGCCAGTGGAAGTCGTTATATTTATATCTCAATAAGCTGGTTGTTCTGGTCGAAATATTCCACTGTAAACTTTTCAATCAAAAAATTGGCTGTTGGATTGATGGAAATTTCTGTGCTTGTCTGTTCTTCCAGAGTATGCAAAACCTTTCTTTTTCGGTTTGCAAGTTCCAAAGAAACCTCAGGATTAGCAGCAACAAGAATTTTTTTTACTTTGCCAGACAGGGCACCGAGTTTGATTTTGCGCATAATCATCAGACACATACTTTCGATGCTCTTAATCCATCCCTGACCATTACAATAGCTACAGACATTATGAGTATAGGATTTGATAGATGGGCCTAAACGCTGCCTTGTCAGCTCAATGATGCCGAACTGGCTTATTCTTCCGACTCGACTTCTTGCTCTATCTTTTCTGATGGCTTCACGAAATACCCTCTCTACTGCTCTTTTATTCTGTGGATCTTTCATATCAATAAAATCATTGATAATGACTCCACCCAAATCTCTTAGTCTGAGCTGCCTGGCTATTTCTTCTGCTGCTTCCAGATTGATTTTTAAAGCGGTTTCTTCAATGTCTTCTTCATCTGTGTATTTGCCAGAGTTGACATCAATAGCAACAAGTGCTTCTGTCTGTTCAATAAAAAGATGCCCTCCTGAACTCAGAGGCACTCTTTTTTGGTATATCTTTTCGATTTCGCTTTCTATGCCATATTTATGAAATAAAGGCGTATTTTCATCGTATAATTTCACACGCTTTTCATATTCAGAGGAAAGTACGCACATAAAGTCCAAAGCTCGCTGATAGGCAGCAGGACTATCGATAATGATTTGTTCGATTTCTTCTGTGAAAATATCTCTTAGTATACGAATTACAAGATCACTTTCCTGATAAATCAAAGAGGGGCTTTTCGCTGTTTTGGCTCTTTTGGAAATCACTCTCCATAGATTTAAAAGATAATCCAGATCTCTGGATATTTCTTTTTTAGTTTTGTTGGCACCTGCTGTTCGAATGATATAGCCCATTCCTGGAGGAGGGGCAAGTTCCGTAAGAGTAGCCTTCAATTTCCTACGCAAATTTTCATCTTCAATTTTTCGAGATACGCCTGATCTTTTTATGGAAGGCATCAAAACAACATATCTTCCAGGGATAGAAAGGTATGTTGTGAGTGTAGGAGCCTTATTCCCAATACCTTCTTTGGTGATTTGAGCTAAAACTTCTACTCCCCTCGTTAGAATATCCTGGATTTTTTTTTCTTTCTTTCTATTACGATTACTATCATTCCCGTTGGACATTTGGGCATAGACAGGCATTACATCAGAGACGTGCAAAAAACCATTTCTGCCTTCTCCAATATCAACAAAAGCAGCCTGTATAGAAGGTTCAATGTTGACAACTTTGCCTTTATAGATATTCCCTACATGCCCAAGGGATGATGTTCGTTCAAGATAAATTTCTTCTAGTTTATCTCCATCTACAATCGCAATTCTGCTCTCTTCGGCTTCTTTTACATTAATAAGCATACGCTTTGTCATAGACTAATTACCTTACAAGGGAAAATATATCTCACTACTACTTACTAGATAGTAGAAAAAGAAAAAACTAAGAAGGTTTGATTTCTATATGAGGAACAAGCTCGACCAATGTTCGGGTTATCGCAATGGAAGGCTTACTTTCTTTTGGAATTCCCAATAGTTCTAAAATTTCCCAGACAGAAACACTACCTTGTGTCCCCATCGTTGTAACGACATAAATTGCACTACATTCAAGATTTGGGTTTTCAATTTTGCATTCCAAAAGGTAAGGACGTATATCTATCTTCTTAGTGGTGTTTTCTTTGTATCTGTTTATAAAAAGGTTAGAGCTGCTCATCAATTCCAAACTTTTTTCTGGTGCTATAAATTGAGAAACTTCTATATAATAGAAAATTTTCAGAAAATATTTTAATTTTGTGGGAAGAATTTTTTCTGCTTTGACAATCTCCATACCAGAAGGCAATTTTTTTTTCAGTTTCTCCACAAGCAGCTCAGAACCTATATCTTCAAAAAATACTATATCTACTGGCTCACCTTCACAGCTAACGCCTACTGCAACAGAGGTATGAAAAGACATTTTCATCCTTGGATTATAATCACCGTATAGAGTGACTGGCAGATCTGCCTTACGTATAGCCTGTTGTAAAAGCAATATTACATCGTGATGGGAAAGGTATTTGGCATCACCTTTTTTATTTAGCCAGAGTCTATATTTACTAATTTCTTTTATTTTTTCAGAATTTTGTTGTTGGGTTTTCAAAACTTTTTATTCTTTTATAAATTGCATATTTTTATAGTGGACTGTGTTACCTATTCTAACGTTTTCTGTGGTCACAGTCTTATTTATAAAATGCCTATAGATAACAAAGCCTGCTCTTAGCAAATTGTTTCTGTGCCAGATGAGCAGTGCTATGTTAATAGCATCTGCTCCAGCAGGCGGTATTCAGCCCTATTTTTTATAGACTACTTATTTTCTTTGTTATCTTTTGCCTTAGTATCCTGCTGCCATATTGCCTGATATTTTGTTTTGCTTTTACTCGCTTTGCTTTGCAATGTGGCTTTGATTTTTTCCTGGGTATCCTCAGCAGATTGTACAATTCTAGGAGTTATGAAAATATACATATCTTCTTTTTCTTTGGTTACGGATTTTTGTTTGAAAAAATAGCCAAACAATGGAATATCACCAAAGAAGGGGATTTTACGGACGGTTTCCCTTTGGGAAATTTTTAAAAGACCACCCAGGACTGCGGTTTGTCCGCTTTCCAGAATCATGTGTGTTACTACTGCCTGTTGGGTTAATTCAGGAAGATCAATAGTAATTTCATTGTCACCACCTGATGCTGCAAAACGGTTGAACCCAATCAAGGGAGAGGTGGAACCAGTAAGCTGGTCATTGGAAGGAATGACTGTAAGCTGTACTTTATTGGTACCAGGAATGACATGGGGTACGACAAGAACCTGAAAACCTTCTTTTGCAGGAGATTTTGCGGCTTCCGTAACTTCGACCGTACTCTGTCCAGCCTCACCATTCTGTATTTTGGTATCAGCATAAGAAACGCTTCTTCCAACAAATATAGTGGCTTCATGATGGTCAAGGGTAATGATTTTAGGTGCTTGTATAACTTTTGTCTTGGTATCTTTTTTCATCAGTCTCAAGGTAAATTCTGTTTTGCTAAAATCCATTTTTCCTGCAATGAAAGGATCCTTGACAGTATCTAAGAGAGTATCGGAAGGAAAACCATCTTTTTCCAGAGTAGACTTAGGCACTGCCGCAATGGCATCTTCCCATCCGCCACGCCCCAAAGTAAAAGGCAACCTTGTTGCCATACTACCAAAGCTTTGGCTAATACGGATACCATCGTCTGTGCCAGGGCCTAGACCAAAATCAAAAATATCGCTATTGGTAGTTCGTATAAACTTGATGTCGATGAACACCTGCTTTGGCTCCTGGTCTAACTCTCTGATGATTTCAGACATTTTATCAATCTTGGGCTTTACATCTGTAATAACCAGGGTATTGGTAGCATCATCGTAAGTAATTTTTCCTCGTCTAGGGCTTACAACAGACTCCAGTGCATTGAGCAAGCTAAAACGGGAAACTTCTACGGATTGTGTCTTTGCCAAGGCTTCTTTTTGAGCTATGAAATAATCCGATTTCATATTAGCAACATAGAGAGATTTAGGCCTGATAAATCGTAGTTTAAAAATCTTGGTTTCCATATCGGTCTCGATCTCTTCAGGAGGCACGACTCTTAGAATACGTCCATCTTTTTCTGGTACAATCACATAGCCTCTTGTTTTTGTAATAGAGTCCAGAGCATCTTGCCAGGGAACATCTTTCAAGCGCAAAGAAATACTCCCTTTTACCTGCTCTGAAATTACAATATTCCTATTGGCGATTGTAGCAATCTGGTTAATGATATCTCGTATTTCAGCACCTTCAAATTCCATCGTAACCGTTGGAGGCTTAGATACTTTTACGACCTGTCCTAAATCTTCTACAAGGCATTTGTATTCTTTTGCAATGATCTCCAGAGCTCGCATCCAGGGAACATTGCTAAGTTTCATCGTGATGAAAATTTCTTTGATTTCTTCATCATAAATAATATTTTTTCCTGTTTGTTCTCGAATTCCTTCAATTAATTGATCGAAAGATTGCTCTCTAACATCGAATGATACCAACTCTTCTCGTACTTTACTTATCTTTTCATCATCCTGAGCTTGAATGGGAACAATAAATAAAAAATTTATAGCAAGCCAGAAGATCACGCAAACTGCACTATATAGCAAACGCATAAATTCCCCTCCTCATCGAGGTAACAATGCTATTTTTCTTTCCATCAAAAACAATTAAATTTTACAATAACAAAAACAACGCTGAGCGTCAAGCAAAAGATTTTGATTATAACTTTTTTTCAAGTCAAATTATTGAGAAAATGTCACATGAAAAAAAATTTTCCCAATGGGTATACCAAGGGTATACCCTTGGGTAATCTTATGATGGGCGTTTTATTCCTAATGGCTTATCTACCGTTCTTTTTAGCCTGATAGGAACAGTCTCTTCTTTATAGCGAAGAATGACTCCTTCTTGCTGAATTTCATGAACCACGAAGCCCATCATCAAAATATCGTTTTTCTTCACTACTTTTTCATTGATAAAGGCTACGGAAAGTTCTGGTTTATGTTGCAAATAGATTAAACCCCGCAATTTTAATTGCTCTGTAAGCTGCAAAATTTTAATTTGTGTCTGAGCTTTGGCATTAAGATTTTCCATACTTTTACGCAGGGCATCTAATCCTGGAATGATTTTTTCCAGATCAGAAAATTCTCGAAATTGGGGAGTATATTCATTATGAATGTTTATAATCTTTTCAAATTCCGATTGAAGACCTTTTTTCTTGCCTTCTTCATAGATACTTTCCATCTCTTTTACTTTTTTTCGTCCTACGGTAACCAACTGTCTGACTCGTTTTTGACGATCTGCTTCCTGGATAGATTGTTTCCATTTTTTTAGCTCTCGTATCATCTCGGCTACTTTAGAAGAGATCATCCCTGTTGGGTCATTTTTTTTGGTAATTTTTAAATTCATTAAAATTCGTTCATATTTTTTATCGATAAGACTATTTTGTAGTTCAACCCAACTTTCTGCCACAGCAAGCATATGAAGATAGTTTCTTATTTTCTGCAAATCCTGGATCTCTGTTTCTAACTGATCCACAGCAGGCGGAGGCTGAATTTTATCTTTTTCTCCTAAGATTTTTGTATCATCGGATTTTACTGGAGCTAAAAGTTTATCCTTATCAAATGGGTCCCTCATGGGCTTTGTCCATATATAGTTTTCTTTTCTGCCCCACTCTTTATTTTTGCTTTCTTCTATTTCTTTCTGTAAATCTGAGGAAACTTCAAAATCTTTTAAAATATCACTTACCTCATCATCTAGAGGAGTAGTTCCACTATAAAAATAGCTTATCAGTGTGAGGTTTACAAGGCATTCTATTTCTCCACCATCTTTAGATGGCATGGGAGATCCCGTCTGGATTACCTGTACGCCGTAAAACCTCTCATAGTTTTCTATAAAATTCAAAATCTGTCCTGTTTGGTCAAAGCTTAGAGGAACAGAGGCAATATAAAAAATTTCTTCGAATGGGCCAGAGGACTTTTTAGGTACCTGTATTTGTTTTGGTTTTCCTTTTTTATCGTCCTTTTCTAACTCGGCCCCTTCTCCCATTACATCCCTTGTACGGAAAAATTTCCAGGGTTTGATATTTCTTTCGGAACGAAAATTTTCCAGGGTGTCATAAAATTTTGTAAATTCTTCTTTTGAGGGAAGAACTTTTTTAAAATAATCATATTTTTGTTGCATTTTCCAAAGATCAGCAGTTAATTTAGGCAATTTTTGTTGCTTTCTCTTTGCGTTTGCAGTTTCTTGTTCTTTCGCGGCAATTTGCTGTTTTGTTTCTTCGATTTTTTCCCAGTCTAGGTAGCTAAATACTCCAAAAACAAGAAAAATAAAAACCGCAATAGAAAGATAAAGTATATTGGTTTGTTTTTCTGTGAGCTTCCCCATATTTTGTTATCTCCTTTCCTGAAACAAGATTACTACTTGTTTGTAGGACTTTTTGGGGCCTCGATATCCATAATCAATTTCATACTAAAAGACCAACCATATTTTTGAGTATATTGGGAGCCAAGCTCTACCATATCAAAACGAGGGACTTCAAAGTGGGAAAAATCTTTTGCAAAATTTTCATCTTTTCTTAAATCATTATAAAATGCAGTAGCTTGCTTTACTGTAGGGCTTACGCAAACGCAGGTAAACTTCCATTCGTATTGTGCTAATACATTAGCTTTCTTTGTGCTAAGAGGGTTGATTACCAAAGTGTTAAGCCATATAGGATGACGGTTGTTATAAAGAATTTCCGCAAATTCATAAATCTTTTTAGAAAAAAGTACTCTTTTTGCTTTTACTATTTCTACTGCATCATTTCTGGCTTGAAAACCTTTGAGAAGGCCTTCTAATTTATCATGTTTTTCTTCAAACTTTTTTAGACTTTCTCTAGTTTCTGTAACTTTTCTCAGCTCTATTTCTATGTTATCCAGATATACGTGTATAGCGACGAAAAATACAATAGAAACAAGTATAATAGCTAGACTGCTTAAAACCACAATCATTCTTGTGGGCGAAGCTTTTTCTACTATACGTAGTTCTTCTGGGAGGAGGTTAATGGTTATCATATATAAACTCCTGCTTAATAGCAAAAGTAGAAATTATAGGTTTCTGATCCTGGCTGCTAAGCCTATAGCAATCGCAAGTTGCGGCGCATTTTGACGAAGTGCATCTATATCAATCTGGTCTTCCTGGATATCGAAATTTTCCGTAGGATCCCAGTGGTTGATTCTCTTTCCAAAAATTCTTTCAAAATCTGGTTCCAGACTAAAAAGCTGGCTACCTCCTCCAGAGAGAAAGATTTCTTCTACTTCTCGTTCAAATTGCCCTTCAAAATAATCAAAAGAAAGGGTTATTTCATTTGCTAGATCATCCACAACCGAGCTTACGGCTTCCTGTATTTCCAAGGCAAAAACGCCAGGCTCTTTTTTTAGAGCCTCTGCTTCTTCCAAAGAAATTTCCAATTTTTTTTGAATCTCTTCTGTAAATTCATTGCCTGCAAGATAGATTTCACGAGTAAAGAAAGAAGTATTTCCAATCATGATATTGATATTGGTTTTAGTAGATCCAATATCGACCAAGGCAACGACTTTTCCTTCTACTTCAGCTCTGGGAGAAAGCAAAGATTTCAGTTCGAAAGCATTTCCCAAAGCAAAAGAATCTACATCGATTACAAAAGGCTGAAGACTGGCATCTTTTAAAAGCTGAACTCTTTGCTCGATCAGGCTTCTCTTGGCTGCTACAAGCAAAACTTTCATTTCTGCACTTGAGGTAATGCCAATTGTGCTTTCATCTAGCTTTTGTGAGTCCAAAACAACTTCTTCCAGGTCATAAGGAATGTATTTGTCTGCTTCAAAGCGGACAGCATTAGTAAGATTTTCATCGTCTACAGGCTGCATGGAAATATAGCGAACAATGACTTCACGTCCAGAAACAGCAGTTGCTACCCTTTTGGATTTTGCATTCATATTTTGCAATAGCTCTTTTAGGGGAGTAACCAGGTCTTCATCAGGATTAGGGACAGCGACCTGACCATAATTCGTAATAGAAAAACTTGTTCCTAAGGCAGTCATTTCTATTGCTTTGATACTAGACGTTCCTATATCAAGGCCCAAGACCGTATTTTTACGTTTCAGCATGCCTATCATGACTGTTCCTTAAAAATTCCAAAAAATTTTCTTTTGTTTTGACATATTTCGTATAAAATCAGTTAAATGATACTATAGTTATATTTTTTTTTCAAGAGTTTTTCTAAATTTACGATTTATGGAGGATAACAAATGCTACAAAGGAAATTGCATTGTCTTCTCGTGTCTTTGATTTTTTTATTTATTTTTTCTTTAAACGCTCAGGATCAAGTTCTGGTTCGCATGGATATATCTCACAAAATTTCTGAGGCTAATCTCCCTGTTTATGCTTGTTTGCAAGATCTATCTGGCAAAGAATATGTTTTAGTCATTGAGACCCTTACGAATTTGGAAAAATCTAAAAGATCCTACCAAATTTTAGATTTTATTTCAAAAAAATTAAAAGAGGAAACCTATTTTCTTGCCTTAAATAAAAAAGAAGAGGGACGCAAAAAAGCTGGTCTTTTTGTCACAATTTTGCATGATGATGGAAAGCAACTCGTTGTCAGAGCTAAGCCTGAAGATGCTGAATCTCTTTGCATGTTCGGTTTTGAAATTGCAGAGTTGGGCAATGAGCCTATGATTTTTGCTGAAAGCAAACCAGAATCTACAAGAGTAGAGTACCATCCTGCTATTGAACAGATTATTGGTGCTGTCCAAAAAGAAACGCTATTTCAATATACAGGCAATCTTAGCGGGGAAAATGCAGTAACAATAGGCGGAAATTCTTATAAAATCGTATCTCGCTATACAAAATCAGGAGAGCCTATTGCAAAAGCCACCCAATATGTTTCTGAATTCATGGAAAAACAAGGCGCAAGTGTTAGCTATCATGATTGGAGCAATTGGGGGACATCAGGACGGAATGTAATTGGACAAAAAAAAGGCTCTACAAAGCCCGAAGAGATTGTCCTGATTACAGCACATTTGGATTCTATGCCTTCTTCCTCCACGAATAGTCCAGGCGCAGACGACAATGGCAGTGGATCTGCTGCCGTTATGTTGGCATGCCAAATTTTTAGCAAATATAAATTTGAACGTACTCTTCGTTTTGTATTCTTTACAGGAGAAGAGCAGGGTTTGTATGGAAGCAAAGCTTATGCAGATAAAGTATATCAGGCAGGAGACAAAATTGTTGCTGTATATAATATGGATATGATCGCCTGGGATACTATTGGTTTGCCTACACTAAGAATACATACAAGAACAACAAGCAGCTCAGGATATCAAGCAGACAAAGCCATTGCAGATATATTTGCTAATATCGTCAGCACCTATAAGCTAAATCTTACTACCATCATTGATCCTGACGGAATTGCTTACAGCGATCATGCTTCTCTATGGAAAAAAGGCTATCCTGGAGTTCTTGCAATAGAAGATGACGAAGATGATTTTTGCGGTAACTATCATACTTCTAGAGACAAGCTAGCCACACTGAATATGGATTATTTTACTCAATATGTAAAAGCTTCACTAGCTACAGCAGCACATCTGGCAGTCCCCAAAAACTAGTTGAAGTGACTTCCTAATCGAATGGGTATCTGGCTGGATGCAGGAATCTATAAATAAAACTCCAATTTGTAGTCCTGCATTCAGCTCAGAACCCTTGTCAGATTATGCAAGGCTTTTTTTAAAGCCTTTTGCGCTGATTCCCATTAAAATAAACCAAAAAACACATAGAATTACTGCCTCATCCCAAAGCTCCAAGATTCCTGCTCCGCGTATGATAATTCCACGAAGAATTTCCAGAAAATAGGTTACAGGGATAAGATAGCTTAAAATATATATACCAAAAGGCATCGTTTCTCTTGGAAATATAAAGCCGCTTAGCAAAATCGAGGGCATTGTCATTAAAAAAGCAAATTGCATAGCCTGGTTTTGATTTTGAGCGAAAATAGAAATCAATATTCCCATGCTGAGGGCACAAAGCAAAAAAATCAAGGAGAGCATCGTCAATAAAAAAAGAGAACCCTGGATAGGGACACCGAAAACAAAATACATTATACACAACACACAGATTGTTTCCAAAAAACCAATGATAGCGTATGGTATCAGCTTGCCCAGAATAAGCCCAGTTTTCGTTATAGGAGAGACAAGAAGTTGCTCCATCGTGCCTCTTTCTTTTTCTCTTACCAAAGCAAATGCTGTTAAAAAAAGAGTGACAATCTGCATGATGATTCCCACAAGGCCTGGAACCATGAAATGAGAGCTTTTCATATCAGGATTAAAGAGCATTCTAGGCCGAACGTCTACAGAAAAAGATTGGGAGGAAGCGGAGTCTATACCACTGCGAAGCAAGGATTCCCTAAAGCCTAAAGATTGTGCTACATTCAATGCCCTCATCCCAATGGTGGAGTCAGAGCCATCGATCAAAACCAATATAGTGGCTTGCCTGCCTCTTTGAATCAGATTGGAAAAATCTGGTGGGATCTTGATTCCTACCTTTGCCTTGCCACTGACCATCCTTTGGTCTAATTCATGATCAGAGTGAACTTCTTCTATGATCTGAAAAAAATGACTGTTTTCAAACCTGCTCAATACTTCCCTGCTTTCCCTTCTGTTATCGAGATTGTAGACAACAGTAGGAAAGTTTTGGACATCCATGTCTATTGCATAGCCAAAGATTGTAAGCTGTAAAATAGGAATTAAAAACATCACCACCAGAGTCACAGGGTCTCTTCTTAGTTGAATGATCTCTTTATAGAATATTGCAGAAAATCCCTTCATTTGAGTTCCCTTATAGAATCGATTTTTATTGCAGCCTTATTTTCATAAATTGTAGTCAATCTTACGAATACATCTTCTAAAGTCGGACGAATTTCTTGAATTTCTAATTCCAAATTTTTATAAGCCAGAATATCTTCTCTTAGTTTTTCTCTGGTAATTTCTTCGGATAGAAGCGTATGGATGCTCTGTCCAAAGATGGTTGCTTCTTTGATGTAGGGCAAGGTCAGGACATGGTTCAGAATATATGTTGTATCCGTGCATAGAATTTCCATCCTCTTCATGCCACAAGGGGTAATTTCAGGAAGATTTTTTAGATTTTCTGGTATTCCACAAACAATCAGATGAGAATTATAAATATAAGCTACCTGGCTACATCTTTCTGCTTCATCCATGTAATGTGTGGTCACGAAAAAAGTGATTCCCTGAGCAGAAAGCTGAAAAATGAGATTCCATAGTTTTCTGCGTGCTACTGGGTCAATTCCTGCGGTTGGCTCGTCTAAAAAAATCACCTCAGGTTTATGGATCAAAGCACAGGCAAGTGCCAGTCTTTGTTTCCATCCTCCAGAAAGATTGCCTGCCAGCTTGTCAATGTGATCTTGTATTCCGACAAGCAGGATCACCTCATCTCTTCTGGAAGAAAGGCTTTTGCCATGCAAACCATAAAGACGGGCATAAAACGTAATGTTTTCATGCACGCTCAAATCGCTATAAAGGCTGAACTTTTGGGACATATAGCCTATTTTTTCGCGAATTTTTTCGCTATCAGAGCATATATCATAGCCCAGAACAGATGCTTTGCCAGCACTAGGTAATAAAATTCCGCATAGCATACGTATCACAGTAGATTTCCCAGAACCATTTGGCCCTAAAAAACCAAAGATACTGCCTTGAGGAATAGAAAAGCTAACGTTGTCTACAGCAGTAAAGTTGCCAAAACGGCGGCTAAGATTTTCCGCAACAATGACATCTTTCATCCCTTTTTCTCCTGCACCATGACAGACATACCAGGTCTCAATTTTTGGGTATCCAGGATTTCCACCTTAACTGCGAAAACCTGATTTCCTCGTTCCTGGGTTGTCTGTACATTTCTTGGCGTAAATTCAGCCTGGCTTGCAATATGAACGATCTTGCCTGTAAAAATTTTTTTTTCCGTTGCAGGGGAAAAGCAAGAGAAAAGCATCTTCAAGAAAACAGAGCGTATCTCCTGGTTGACGCTTTGCTCTGCAATCACAGAAACATTTTGGGATAGAGCAACACGATGCAGTTCATATTCTCGGATATAAATTTTGACCCAGAGGTCATGAGGCTTGATAATCGTTGCAGCCGTACGCCCTGCAGCCAGAATATCGCCAGCCTCAAGGTCAAAGACTTCTATCTGTCCTTTTATGGAGCTTTTAATGTAGCATTCTTCAATCTGTATCTGGAGTCTGTCGATACGCGACTTGATTTCTTCCAAAAAAGCCTCTGCTCTCTCCATCTCCTCTTTTCTTGGGCCTGCTTTCAGCCTTTTCCATTCAGCCTGTGCCTGAGCCAGACGTGCAGCAGCGATAGCGATGTCTTCTACCCTTGTGCCTGCCAGCAAAAGCTCATAGTTTTTTTTCTCGGCATAATAGTGTTCCTGGGCCATATTTAGGGTTCGTAGAGCATTATCCTTTTCCTGCTCAGGAAAGATTTTCTGCTCCACCTGTCCCAACACTCTTTCATAGGTCTTTTTAGCATGCTGAAGATCCGCCTGGGCACTTTTCATCCTGGCTTCCTGTGCCTGGATTTCCTCTGCCATAGGGCCAGCCTGCAATTTTTTCAGATATTCTTTTTGCTCTTCTACCTGAGCTTGAGCCTTTTCAATTAGCTCTGGCCGATAGCCAGCCAAAAGTTCTCTCAAGTTGGCCTGAGCAGAAGACAATGTTGCCATTGCCTCGGATTTCTGAGCCATGATTTCCCTGGCATCCAGCTCAAAAATCACTTCATTCGCTTCGATTGTATCCCCTTCTCGATGAAGAACCTTGCTGACCCGTCCTCCGATTTTAGATCCCAGATGTATTTCCCTTGCTTCTATAGTACCATAACCAAGAACTAGAGCAGTTTCTTTTGCATAATATGCTGTCAAGAAAAAAGATAAGCCTAAAACACCCAAAAAAATCAAGAATAAAAGTTTTTTTTTCATCTCAAAATTTACTCCCATGGTTTATTTTTGAGGCATAGATTAGGAATTAAGATGATAAAATAAATCTAGCATATTTCAATTGCAATAGGGCGTAACCGTTGTTGCGCTGTGTTAAGAATGTCTTTAATACTAAGGCTTATAACGCCGAGTGGAAAACAGGCGCACGCATGTAAAAGCAAACTACATCATGTTTCCTGTTCCCCCTCTAAAATTCCGTACGTCGGGTTTTCCCCAATACGGCTTCAAACTGGAATCAAACATCAACCTTCGTTTCAGCTAATGAGGTTTAAGTGCATGATCGACATACGCCACATTATTCAAAACTTATGGGCTGCGAACGAAAAACACGAAAACGATTTAAAAAATTTCAACCATTCCTTTTCGTGTTTTTCGTGGACCATTCTTTACATTCTTCGCGGTTTATACTCCGCTCTACTTATCCCTATAAAAAAATTTTCGCCCCTGATAATTCTATTCCCCTAGCAAAATTTTGGCAATAGTCATCAGTTGCATGTTGCTTGTGCCTTCGTATATCTGGCCTACTTTGGCATCTCTGTAGTATTTTTCAACAGGATATTCTTTGGTAAAGCCATACCCACCGAAAATTTCAATAGCTTTACTGGCAATTTTTTCTGCTGTAATGGACGAGAAGTATTTTGCCATTGCGGCTTCTTTGATAAAAGGCATTTGGGCATCTTTTAGTCTTGCAGCATTATATACCATGAGCCTTGCTGCCTCAAGTTGTGTTGCCATTTCAGCAAGAGTGAATTGGATTCCCTGGAATTCGGATATGGATTTTCCAAACTGTTTTCGTTCTTTAGCATAGGCGATAGCGTGATCCAAGGCTCCTTTGGCAAGCCCGATCATCTGTCCACCAATCCCGATCCTGCCTTCATTGAGAGTTTCTATCGCTATCTTATAGCCTTTGCCTTTTTCCCCTAGAACATTTTCTTTGGGAACAAAAACGTCTTCCAGAACCAGTTCACAAGTACTGCTGGCACGAATTCCCAGCTTATTTTCTTTTTTTCCTACGCTGAATCCCTTCATTCCTTTTTCTACAATAAACCCTGTGATTCCTTTGTATCCCTTTGTTTTATCAAGAGTGGCAAAAACCAGAAAAATTTCGGCTTCTCCTCCGTTTGTAACCCATAGCTTCTGGCCTGTAAGAACAAAATGATCGCTTTCTTCTTTTGCTACTGTTGTCAAAGCAAAGGCATCACTTCCTGAGGAAGATTCGGAAAGAGAGTATGCTCCGATTTTTTTTGTGGCCAGCTCGGTCAAAAATTTTTGCTTTTGCTGTTCGGTTCCATAGCGAAGGATAGCATTGTTTACGAGTGTATTTTGGACATCTGCAATCACAGCAACAGAAGGATCCACAGAGGCTATTTCTTCAATAGCAATAATGCTGCTGGTAAAACTCATCCCTGATCCGCCATACTGCTCTGGAATTTCAATGCCCATAAGACCCAGTTGGAATAGCTCAGAGATGATTTCCTTGTCTACTTGGGATTCTTCATCCATTTTATGCACCCTGGGTTTGATCTGGCTCTGAGCAAATTTATGAACCATCTCCTGCAGCATTCTTTCTTCTTCTGAAAAAATGGTTATGGTTTTATGAAGATTCTCCATCGTATCATCCTTTCTTAAAATAGCTATACTGCGAACGACCATAAACTAAAAAAATAGAATTAACCACAGAGACACAGAGGAAACAGAGAGCTTATAGCTTTTGAACCACAGATAAACACAGATGAACACAAATAATTTTTTATAATAGATCTCTTTCAATTTTATCGTTTTTTTAGATATCTGTTCATGAATAAATTGAAGCAAGAAGATTATTTAATCCGTGTTTATTTGTGTTCATCTGTGGTTCTCTTCTCGTTTTTCTCTATGTTCTCTGTGCCTCTGTGGTAAAATTTTAAATTATGCCCATTCGCAGAATAAATTCACTTCAAAACTTTTCTTTACTTCATTTACTAGCAATGTCTTTTATGGGAAAAAAAGGCAATTCTATTGTGTTGTCTTGTCTGGAGATTTCTTTGGGGATAGGATAATTTTGATAAAACAAATCCATAGTTAAAGATGTATAAGGATTATATGTGTTGTTGCGTAAAAGTGCCTTGCCAGTAGAGAGGCTCATGATATTTTGCATGAGCTTTTCCTGGTCTGATTTTCTAAAGATGCCAAATGATCTGGCTATGGAATACGCTCCTGGCTGAGCGAGCTGCAATGTAATAAAGGTATTGGCATTGCTCGCAATATTACGGTGGAAATCTTTGGGATCCTGCGAGGCCAGAACCAGGACAATGCCATATTTCCTGGCTTCTCTTGCAAAATTGCGGATTTTCGCTTCACTGCATAGCTTGTGCGCTTCATCCACAACAAAAACTACCTGGATTTTCTGTGAAATCCCTTTAGAAATCATGTAGGAATAGAGCTTGTCCAGGAGAAAGCGGGAGGCACACAAACGAATTTGCTCTGGGCCTGTCAATTGCAATATAGTAACCTGCTTCAAAAGTCTTTCAAAAGGAAGCCTGTCTTCTTTCTGGAAGATAGTTTCCTCAAAAAACAAGTTGAGCTGGGCTAGCATTTTGTCTATGTTTGTGTGATTTCCATCTCTTTCCTTGCTTTGCTCTTGTAGGATTTCTTTAACCTGCTGCAAGTTAGGAAGATCGTTATTCCATGTATCGGGATCCGAGGTAAATCCTTTCTTTTCAAAGGCATCTACAATGGCTTTTTGCAAAAGGGATCTTTGTATGATGCCTATCTGGCTAAAGATGTTATGGATGCTATCCACGAATTCATAGGAAAAATAGCGATAGTTCAGCCTGCGTCCTGGATGATCGGTATCCATACCAGGATCGAGAGGATTAAAATGAATCCCTTCCTCTATAATCGAAATGACCTGTGCCTGGGTTTCCTGGATAAAATCGCTTTTGTCTTTGTATTCTCCCTGGAAATCAAAGAGCAAGCTGGGAACCCTGTGTTCTTGCCAAAGACGAGTGACCATGGTCATGAGGCTTTGGGTTTTTCCGCTTCCAGGCTGTCCAGTAAGTATGATATGAGGATTGGGAAGCTCGGAGGGATTCCAGAACAAAGGCATTCCTTCGCTGCTTTTTCCCAGGCGAATTTTGACAAAAGGGGCTAACGGAGTCAACGATGGAGGTTCTATTGATGTTTTTGCAATTTCTGTTGAAGTTTCTGTTGGGAATCCTTCCCGAATAAAGCGATCTAAGGCTTCGCTCTGGCATAGTTTTTCCAGATCCTGAGCCGAAATTTTGTAAGTTCCTGGATTTTCTCCCAAAAATACAACCCAGCCCTCTGCAACAATCCCTTGATTCTTTTTCAAAAGCCATTGGTATAAAGCAAGCTGCAAAAAATCTTCGTTCTTTTCTCTATAGTCACTGAGCTTGAAATCCACCACAACAAAGCTGTCCTGAACAGGGTCATGGATCAGAAAGTCGTATCTGCCTTGTATATAAATGTTTTCATTCCAAAGGGCGCAAAGGCTTTCCTCGGAGCTGACCACAATTTGCCGTAGCTTTTCCATTCGGTCTACAGACAACAGAACTTCAGCCAGGATCTCTTGCTGAAACCATGTTACGAAATTCTGCAATCCCAGGCTCAGCTTGCAAAAGGTTTCTGGAGAAAATCGTTCTTTTCTTTCATGGTACACAGGCAAAAAGTAGCTAAAGTAAAGGAGCTTCCAGAGGGAACTGTGCAAATCGTCATCTTGTTTTTCGTCTGCCTCTTCTTGTGGAAGCACAGCCTCTTTGAGGCTTTTTTCTAAAATCACATCCTGTGTTCCATGTTTCAAAAAAGTGCTGATTACCTCATGAAGCAAACTCCCTGCTTCTTTGCTTTCCACCCAGATTCTTGCAGTACCCTGGGAAGGTGCGGGGCGATTGCCAACAGGAAGAAAACAATCTTTCCCCATTTCCTTCCAATCTTCCTCGGAACGGAGTCTGGACACAATGTCCGTAACCGAACATTGGTATTGTTCTGCTGCTTTTTGTATGGTTTCCAGAGTAATATAACCTGGAGGCTTATGTGTGGATTCATACAGAGATTTTAGAGTAATGGCTGTGTTGTCTGCCTCTATAACGGGGATTAGCTTTTTCAGATATCCTTCTATTGTAGAGAAAGGCTTTTGGGGATTCTTTTCCAGGTATTGGTACCAGTCTTCTAGCGTGAGCTTGATCTCTTCACCTCTATCGTTGGTGCAGGTCACATCGTTTGCCTTAAAATCTCTTACAAGATAGGCAAATGCTATCCAGCCCAGAAAGTCATCCTGGGATTCTTCCTGATACAAAGCCCCTTTTTCTTCTAATTTTTTTTTGTATTCCAGGCAGACCTTCCCTCTAAATCCTAACTTTTCTGGGCGCAGCAAAAGAAGACGAGGGATTTTTTCCTCCATCATACCGTTTAACGTATGAGACAGCGAAGAAGAGAGTGCTTGCCCTTTGCCTAATGCCCTGGTAAGGAAAGCAATGCCTGCTTTTTTAGACTTTATCTTGAATGTCCAGAAGATGGTATTTTGGGAAGATATTTCCTGAAAATTCCTTATGAGAATTCCCTCCAGCTTTTTCAAATGTATTTTCAGGGTATCTTGCCAGAGTTCGATTTCATTGACAGGAGTATCCTCACAGGCTTTTTTCTTCGCCTTTTCCCATGCCTTCTGCAAGACTTGTTCTGGAGACAAGGATTCCTGCTTGAGCCATATCTGGTAGAGATGGTTGGCAAACTGGATGATTTCTCTGGGGGTGCGGCTCTTTCTCTCTAAAAAAGACTGGATTTGCTCTTGAGGAAAGGGATAAAGAAAAGGCCTTTCCTGACCATCGAACACCCATTCCAATCGTCTTTCGATTAACTCCATAGCCTGCTGTTCATCACATTTTTTTAATTCGTATTGATAGTCAATTAACCTCGAATTTGTAGCAGCATTTATCCCTGATTTAATCTTATCATATCTTTCTGATAGAATAAAAACATAAGCAATAGTATTTTTCATGCGATTGCTTATGAGCAATACCAATTTATCCAAAGCTTTGATTAACTCAGGAGAAGAATAGCTTTCAATCTGGTCAAAGCACAGAATAAGAGGCCCTCGGTCTTTCAGAAACTGACTTAGACTGACGAGAATCTGGCTGGCCTTTTCTTCATTTTGTTCGTTCTCTTCAGGAAAAAGAGCCTCAGGAATTTTATTCACTTTTTTGGTGGAAAGCAATTGTATCTGCTTATCTTCAAGTGTGTTTCCTTTAAGCCACAAAGAGGCGATCTTTTCTTTCTCAGGGAAAGGCAGAGACAGTAGTACGCTTAGAACATCCTGGGGAATGTTGCTTTCATCCAAAAGATGCTCAAAAACAGGAGATGGCAATCCTATAAAAAGCCCTTGAGAAAAAAGAGCAGAAAGACTTTCTATGCTTTGGGATGCTTGAAACAGAGTAGAAAAGGATGATCTTTGGTCAGGATATTTTATAAAATAATCTTTTAAAGCATCTTGATACCATCCAAGAACAATCTCTTGTAAATAAGATATTTTATTATTTTTTTCTTTACGCAAAAGATCTTTGAAAACCTGTTTTACAAGATACATAGTAGCTGTTTGAGAGCAAACAAAAGGGTACACATATACAAAAGGAGATCGGTATTGATCTTGTAATGCTCTTCTAAGCCTCCCCAAAAGTGCGGTCTTACCACTGCCAGAAGAACCAATAACAGATCGTAGTATTCCACCTGAAGCAGGATATTGCTTTGTTGTCACAATTAAATCTAGTAAGTTATCCAGTATATCCTTATGTAGGGATTCTAGCTCAGGGAAGCCATTTTCCCAGGGATCTTGAGTAACATCCCGAAAAAAAGGATTGCTCTTTTGTAGTGCCAGAGCTTTGCATTGTTTTTCCAGAGAAATCTCCATATTTTCAACTTTCTAGCCTAACGCCACTGGATAAAATAGTATATGCGATCTTCTATAGAATCATAGTAAGCATCACGTCTTTCATCTCGTTCAAAATCTTCTTCATTAGTTGCTTGTAACAAATCTATCTTTTTTTGTCTGGCGAGGGTTTCAATCGCCTGGTCAAACAACTCTCGTGACACCTTCAACTCTCTACGAAGTAAATGTATTTTGATAACAGGATACTTTTGCAATATACGCATCTCGGAATAGAGTTTGTGCAGCTTTTCGCAGGCTTCTTCCAGGGAAATTTCGTGGTTTGTCTCTGGTTTAGAAAAGGCGAAGACTTCTTGCTCTTGTTTTTTAGGGGCAGCCGCAGGCTTTTTGCTTTTTTTGCTAGATGTTTTGGCTGCTGCTTGTTTTTTCCCTGCTTTGGGTAAAGAAGCCTGGATTTTTTTGAGAAATTCCTGGGCATCTGCCAGAGGATTTTTTACCATAGAAGGCATCTTTTCCTGCCATTCCCGCAAAAATTGGATATGCTCTTTCTGCATTTGCTCCGCTTTTTGAACCATCTCCATCCATTCTTTTCTATTTTGTTCTTGTGCAGCTTCCATTTGGGCCAGATGCTGTTTGTTTTCATAGACAAGCTGGGCCAGATGTTGTTTTTGCTCTTCCTTTTGTTGCTGGCGTTCCTGGGCAAGCTGGGCCAGATGTTGTTTTTGCTCTTCCTTTTGTTGCTGGCGTTCCTGGGCAAGCTGAGCCAGATGTTGCTTTTGCTCTTCCTTGATATTTTCTCTTTCCTGGGCAACCTGCGCTAGAATCTGTTTATGCTCTTCTTCTTGCTTTGCCTTGTCTTGTGCTATTTGAAGTTCATATTGTTTTTTTTCTTCTTCCAGCTTTTGCTGCTCCTGGGTGAGCTGAGCCAGATGTTGCTTTTGCTCTTCTCTTAGCTTTGCAAGAAATTCCTCTGTCTTGATCTGGTAGCTTTCCCAGGGAAAGGCAAGAGTGTATTTTTTAGTTTTTAGTTTTTTGTTGTTGAGTTCATAAAGCATACAGACTTTTTTTTCTTCTACTAAAATCTCCAGACAGGGTAAAAGGGCATCTTCTATGGCTTTTATGAGGCTTTTTTCTTTTTGTACAGCAGTTTTGCCAGGCAAGGATTGCATGTCGATTTGTAGAGCGTCTCTCCAAAAATTGGTGCGTTCTTCGCCTTTGGGCTTTTTTAAAAGATCCAGAATTTTTTTGCTTTCCCAGACTTCTTCCTGGGGGGCAAGTTCCAAAATGACATTTTTAGCCAATTGCTTTATTTTCTCTTCTTGCATATACTTATGCCTTTCTTATAACATCTTTACTGCTCGGAAGTTTCCACTACAACTTTAGGGGGTTCGAGTTTTCCTAAAAGCCTGGTCAAAGGCGGTTGTTCAAAAAATTCTGTGAGTCGGGACAAAGATGTTTCAAAACCTTCAATCCTATCTGCTGTTTCGTTTACCTGAACTTCCATTGTCTGTATGCGTTGCAGCAAATTCCGAATGGAGGTTTCCATAGCAACAAGACGGTCATTGGATTGCTTGTTTTTTTGCTGCAATTCTTTAATTCTTTCTTCATTGTTCTGTAAGTTTTCCCGTATTTCTTCCAGATGGCTAAGCATATCTTCCAATGCTTCTGTCTGGCTGAAGGATTCTACAACTTGTTTTATCGCCTCTTTAAGAACGATCTGTGTCCCTCTGTCGACAAATCCTGCAAACTCTGCTTCTGCTTTATTCATGTCTTTTTCTTGTTCTTCCACAGTTTCTCTGCCTTTCCATTGCAAGCTCCAGGGTTGTATCCTGGTATATACAGGCCTTGCAGGCCAAAAGTTAAAGGTTTTTTCAATGTACACATACTTCTCAAATTTTACGTACTATATAAAAAAATGCAAGCAGAAATTGTTTCGTCCTTTTTTTGTTTGACAAATGGGCAAAATCTTCTTACCATTTTAGAAAGTAGTTTTTCTTTTTTGTAATAGTCAAAGTGATCCTGTGCAAAATGAGCAGTGCTATAAAATAGCATCTGCTCCATTGTGCGGTTGTGAAAACACTTTGACCAGAACAGTAGTTTTCCTTTTTATTTATTATTGTTTTTTATTTACGGAGTCCAAGAATGGATAAGAATTACAATCCCTATGCAACAGCACAGGCTCAATTCGACAAAGTTGCTGCCATGCTAAACCTGGATCAAGCCACAAGAGATTTGTTACGCAACCCTTTAAGAGAATATCATTTCAGCATTCCTATTCGTACAGACAAGGGAGAATTCAAAGTTTTTCGAGGCTTCCGTGTTTTGCATAACGATTCTCGCGGGCCTGGAAAAGGTGGCATTCGTTTTCACCCCCAAGAAACAGTAGATACCATTCGTGCTCTTGCTATGTGGATGACATGGAAATGCGCTGTAGTAGACATCCCCTTAGGCGGAGGAAAAGGCGGAGTAATCTGCGATCCTCAGAATTTAAGCATGAGAGAGCAAGAATTGATTTGCAGAGGATGGATACGACAGCTTGCCAGAAACATTGGGCCTCTTGCCGATGTTCCTGCTCCTGATGTCATGACCAATTCTCAGCACATGCTCTGGATGCTAGACGAATACGAAGCGATTCATGGCGCAAAATATCCTGGATTGATTACAGGAAAACCCGTTGGAATGGGTGGCTCTTTAGGTAGAAAAGAAGCTACTGGTTATGGACTTATTTATACCTTAAGAGAAGCTTTGAAACAAAAGGGAATTCGTCCAGAAGAAACCATCGCCAGCGTTCAAGGATTTGGTAATGTCGCTCAGTATTCTGTAGAGCTTTATACAAGACTAGGCGGTAAAGTCATTGCTGTTTCCTGCTGGGATAATGATGACAAAAAGAGCTATACTTTCAAGAAGGTACAAGGTATAACTCTGGATGAACTCATGCCTATTACCAATAAGTATGGAACCATTGATAAAGTAAAAGCACAATCTATGGGATACGAAATACTTCCTGGTGAAGCCTGGATTGAGCAAGATGTAGATATTCTCTTGCCTTGTGCTCTGGAAAACCAGGTTAACGGAGAAAATTCCAAAAAAATTAGCCCAAGAGTAAAAATTATAGCGGAAGGTGCAAACGGCCCTACTACCTTGGAAGCAGATGAAGAGATCAAAAACCGTGGCATTTTCATGATTCCTGATTTTTTGGCTAATGCTGGCGGCGTAACCTGTAGCTATTTTGAACAAGTTCAATGCAACATGAATTATTACTGGGATAAAGAAGAAGTTCTGAGCAAACTAGATAGCAAGATGACTTCTGCTTTCCTCGCAGTAAGCGAACTTGCCCACCAAAGAAACCTCTATATGCGTGATGCAGCTTACGTCATTTCTATTGATCGCGTTGCTACAGCTTGTAAAAATCGCGGCTGGGTATAGACATATTGCCTTTAAAAGAGAAAAACTATGTATCTGGTAGTCGCCTGCATTTTATCCAGGCTGACTGCCAAAGATGTATCTTTTAAAATGCTTTTTTTATGATTTCTTAATGCCGCTCGTTACGGATTTGTAATCCGTAACGTAAAGCTTGCCAAAAAGAAAATTTTTCAAAAGATGTAAAGGGAAAAGGGATGTGGTCTTATTATCTCGGTCGTTTTTGGAATATCCACGTTCGCATTCATTTTTCTTTTGTGGTATTTTTAATCCTTATCGGTTTATCAGAAACCATTCGTAGTGGAATTGTTGGGGGGCTGCTTTCTTGTCTCTTGCTCCTCATGGTGTTTGTGTTTGTTTTTTTCCATGAGCTGGCCCATAGCCTTGTGGCAAAGCATTATGGAATTCATGTGGACAACATAACTTTATGGCCCTTAGGTGGAATTGCCAATATGGAAAGTCTGCCTTCTGATCCTATTCTGGAAATCAAGATTTCTGCTGCTGGCCCTCTCATGAACCTTGCATTCTCTCTTGTTCTATTGCCTGTTGCCTTTGTAACGAATGTCCTGGCACAGTCTGCGACACCAGGGATTTGGAAAGAAGTTTCCTTTTTCTTTCTGTGGCTACTACAAATCAATCTTATGCTGATGCTTTTCAACTTAATTCCAGCGTTTCCTATGGATGGTGGTCGTATTTATCGTGCATGGAAAGCATTGAATGAAGGATACTTACAGGCGACACAAAAGGCAGTTAGTCTGGGAAATATTATAGCCATAGTCATGGGATGCCTGGGAATCGTATTTTTCCAGACAGGCCTGGTTTTGATAGCGATCTTCATCTATATTGCAGCCAAAGAAGAAATGCGTATGGTAGAAACGCAATACTATACAGAATATAACAGAGAACCCCTATACTTTTTTTACTACAATCCAGGCAGCGGTGATGTTCACTACCATTTTTCTCCCAGAGATTTCCAGAAAGACTTTGTTCGATTGCAAGAATTTTTCCAGGATTTTTTCAGACGCAGAGGATAATCTTTGGTTTGAAAGTCCTATATATACCGCCCTGGTGCAACAGCCTGGGCAATGGAATTATCTGGAACAATCCGTAATTTTTATATCCATGAGGTCTAAGTGAAGTATCTTTTGTTGTTTTTTTTTATTTTTGGCCTGGTTTATCCTGCTGATTCCCAGGAAATATGGCTAAGTGATGCTAAATCGCGAACCAATCTTTTGTTCTATTTGCATGAAGAATCAGAAGATAAGGATTCTTTCACCAGATTTTTTCCTTTTTATTCCTATAAGAGGCATTCCTCTCTTGTTCAGGATGAACTCAGCTTCTGGCCTTTTTTTGCCAGCTATGAGCTGTCTAAAAATCCCATTCCGACCATTCTTCCCTATAGTGGAAATTTTCAATGGAGTACTGCTGCATTTCTCTCTTTAGGCTCTAGTAGAATCGAACCTGCCCAGGCAAAAGAGGTTTCCACGATGGTTTCTTTTTTGCTCATGACATACTCCCAGGAAACATATATTAAAGACAAATATCTTTGTAGAAGCTGGTATTCTCTTCCTTTACTTTCGTATTACCACAGCGAAAGCCTGATGAAAGACAATACGATTATCAGCAATACCGAGTTTGGCAATCCATTTTTTTCTTTAAACGACATTCGCATCCAAAGCCAGAATCTATACTATCCTGTATTCCAGTGGGCATTCAATCCTTTTTCGCTTGTTCTAGGCGAAGATTCTTTCAAGATTGCCTATCAGGGAAGGTGGGGAAAAGATCATCAATGGGAACT
Source organism: uncultured bacterium (assembly GCA_938003875.1). Taxonomy (GTDB): domain Bacteria; phylum Planctomycetota; class Uabimicrobiia; order Uabimicrobiales; family JABWCH01; genus JABWCH01. The sequence goes on along the minus strand of CALKWO010000207.1, from coordinate 5,347 downwards.
TTTCTCCTGGGATTGCTTTAGCCTGTTTAGCATAAGCACTACATTCGATCAATATCCAGGCTCTCAATACCATCGTTTTTCCCAATTCGAAATGAATACAGAAAAAGGCTTACAGGATTTGTTTGCTTCGCGTCTGTCCAGCCCTACCACTCGTATGGGCATTCTTTCTCCATTTATTGTATGGCAAACCAATCCATCTGGGACTTTTTCTTGCCAGGTTTTGCCTTTATTCTATTATCATAGAGATGGAGATGATTCTGTATGGAAATTTTTGCTTTTGGGTCTGGAAACAGGATCTAAAGGTTTTCGTTTTGCTCCTGACTTCAGCAAGCTTTTTCCTTTCTACTACCATGATCCATCTTGTGGGCGATGGGATGTACTCTGGCCCCTTTTTTATTACCAGGAAAATCCTGTTTTGCCAGGATATAAGATGAAATTTCGTTTTATTTTCGATTACCATACCTTTACCAATTCACAGGGAAAGAGCTATGGGCATCTGACATTGCTGGAAGGGTTTTTGCTTGCCTATAATTCCCAGGAAACCAGAAGCCAGATAGAAATTTTTCCTGGTGGCTTTATCTTTGGCTACTATGAGTATGAAACAGAATTGCAATGGCGTTTCCTGGGATGTGGATATGAAGATAACCCACAGCAGGAGTCCATCCAGCTATTTTTTATTAAAATACCGATACGATACAAAAGAACCAAATAGAGGATGATTTATGAAAAGTATGACAGGATATGGGAGAAGTACCTGGGAAGAGGGAACTTTTACAATTGATGCGGAAATCCGCACAGTCAATAGCCGTTATCTCAACATTATTACCAAGCTTCCTGCTGAAATTTTTTCCTGGGAGCCTCAGATCAAGAAGATCATGGGAGAGAGTCTGACAAGAGGCTCTGTGAATATCATTATTTCCTATGTGGACTCCTCCAAAAGAAATTTCCCTGTGATAGACAAAGACCTTTTGCTTTTCTATTATAAAAGTCTGAAAAAAATCGCCATTGAGGCAGGAGATCAGGTTCCTTCTATCGCAAGCTTTCTGAATTTGCCAGGAGTGATCAATATAGACAACATGCCGCCTTGCATCAGCCAGGAAAAGTGGGAAAAGATTCGTGAAGTCTTCCTGAAAGCACTTTCCAACATGGAGAAAATGAGACAGGAGGAAGGAGAATATCTACGCAAAGAAATAGAGCAATATTGCCTGGAAATAGAGAAAAAAATTAACAGAATCGAAGAGCTTGCGCCCTCTGTATACGAATACTATTTAGAAAAAATCAAATCTAAAATTCTAGAATTTTCCCGTCATGAAAAGGTAGAGATCCCCGAAGAAAGCATACTCAAAGAAATAGCACAACTTTTTGAAAAAAACGATATTACAGAAGAAATCGTCCGATTCAAAAGCCATGTTGTCCAGTTTAAAGCAACCATGAACTGGAAAGAGGCGAATGGCAAAAAGCTGGAATTTCTCTTGCAGGAAATGCTCAGGGAAATCACTACCATTTCTTCTAAAATCAACAATAAAGAATGCTCCACTCTTGTAGTGGACTTGAAAAGTTTGCTGGAAAAAATACGAGAACAAATACAAAATATCGAGTAAGATTTATGGAATCAAGAAAAGGAAAAATTTTTGTAATCTCTGGGCCTTCTGGAGTAGGAAAAACAACGATCTGTAAAGAACTATGCAGCCATTTTTCTTCTTTAAAATGGTCTGTTTCCTGTACCACAAGACCTAAAAGAGATAGAGAAACCGAAGGGCAAGATTACTACTTTCTTTCTAAGGAAGAATTTTTAGAAAGAATCCAAAACAATGGTTTTATCGAATATGCTATGGTTCATGAAAACTACTACGGAACCCCAAAAAAAGAAATAGAAGAATGCTTGCTAAAAGGGTATGATTGTCTTTTAGAAATTGATGTGCAAGGCGGACATAAAGTCAAGCAGGAAAGCCAATATCCTTCTGTATTGATTTTTATTGCGCCACCCGATATGCAGGAGCTTTTAAAAAGGCTCAAAGATAGAAAAAGCGATACAGAAGAAACCATTGCCAAACGCATCAAAAATGCACAGAATGAAATGAAAGAATCAGGCTTCTATGACCATATTGTTGTAAACGAAAATCTAGATAAGGCAATAGAAGATGTGAAAGATATTGTAGAAAGATATTCACAGAACACATAGGAGTATTTTCTATGGCTGATCTTTTTATTTCCAATTTTAAAATAACAGTCAACGGCAGTGCTATTTCAGAAGATTTATGGAACAATATCGTCTCTATCGTTGTGGAAGAGGAAATCAATCTTCCCACTATGTTCAGTATCACTATGGAAATTCCTGACGAAGAGCTAAAAGAAAATTGGGAGGGGCTTGATCTTGCCACTTTCAAGCCTGGCAATCCTGTAAAAATTTCTATGGGAGCAGATGATGCAGTCGAGCTGATGAGTGGCGAAATTACAGCTATGGACTTCCATTTTGATGCTTCTCCTAAATTAGAAATACGAGGCTATGATAAAATGCACAGGCTAAGATTTGGAACAAAGACAAGATCTTTTACAGAGAAGAAAGATAGTGATCTTGTGTCTACCATCGCTTCCGAATCTGGCTTGAGTGCAGATGCAGAGGCCACAACCACAGTGTATCCCTATATTTTTCAAAATAACCAGAGCAACTATGCCTTTCTTTTGGAAAGAGCATATCGCATTGGCTATGAACTCATGGTAAATGGTGACAAGCTTATATTTCGTAAATCCAAAGAGACAGAAACTCCTGAAAGCACCCATGTATTTAAATATGGAGTCAACCTGGAAAGCTTTTATTTGAGCATGAGCGTCCTGACTCGTGGTAGTGCAGTTGAGGTTAGAGGCTGGGACATAAAGCAAAAAAAAGAAATCGTCCATAATGCAGACACATCCAGTGCTGATAGCAAGATGGGAGGAAGCCAAAGCGGGCATGAGTTTTCCAGTAGCCTGAAGGCCTCCCCCATTTCTGTACTTTATGAGTCTGTTCTGGATGCAACAGACGCGGAAAATATAGCGAAAGCTTTGCACAACAATACACTCGAATCTTTTATAACAGGAATAGGCCTTTATATTGGTGATGTGCAGATAAGGGCAGGAAAGACGATCAAAATAGAAGGAATAGGGGATAAATTTACGGGAACATACTATGTTTATTCCACAATACATTCTGTTGATTATGATGGCTATAGAACCGTCTTTAAAGTAAGGAAGACAGGGATATGAATTTTTTTCCTTTTAGCGATGCACCAGAAGAAGTACGATTGCCAGGCGTTTGCCTGGGTATAGTGACGAATAACCAGGACCCTGATAAACTAGGCAGAGTCAAGGTAAAATTTCCACGCATAAGCCTGGAACACGAGTCAGAATGGGCTAGAGTCGCTACTTTAATGGCAGGGAAAGAGATGGGCGTTTTCTTCCTTCCTGAAGTAGACGATGAAGTTTTGGTTATTTTTGAAAATGGCGATATCACTAGGCCTTATATTATAGGGTCTGTCTGGAACGGCAAGGACACTCCTCCGTGTACTAACGAGGATGGCAAAAATGACATTCGATTGATTAAGTCCCGTAGTGGCCATATTGTAAGGTTCACAGACAAATCTGGTGAAGAAAAGATTGAAATTATAGATAAAGCCGAGAAAAATAAAATCACCATTGACTCAAAAGAAAATACCATTGCTATAGAATGTGAAAAGGACATAAGTATAACAGCAAAAGGAGCAATAACAATCACCGCCGATAAAGATATAACCATAACAACAAAAGCCAAGTTTGCCGTGGATGCGCAGGAATTGGCCCTGGTTGCCAAAGCCAAAGCAGCGATCCAGGGTGCGCAAATCGAAGCGAAAGCATCTGGAAATACGGATATAAAAGGAGCTGCCATCAATTTGAATTAGCATAGATTGTAGACGCAGGGTTGCGCCGAAAAGCCATTTCTGCTCAAAAGTCCAACGCCAGCACAATCCCTGCGTCCTGTATCCCGATTCCAATTCCTAATCATAAACAACCTAATAGGGAGACAGTACCTTCCTCCAAAATGGAGCGTTGCATGAGAAGGCTAATCACAAAATAGGCTTCGTGAGGAAAATCAAAAAAATACCCTGGATGGACAAAAACCTTTTTTTCTCGTAATGCTTTTAGTGCTATGTCTTCTTCTCTTTGTATGGCAGGAACCTGAACCACAGCATACCAGCCTCCTTCTGCATCAAGGCATGTGCATTCTGGAAAGTGCTTCTGGATAAGATCCTGGAGAAAAATTCTATTGCTACATACCCTCTCTTGTATTTGAGATCGTATTTTTCTGCCTGCTTTCAGAAGCCCAGGGGTAGCAAGCTGGATAGGGGTGCTGACGGAAAGATACATATCTGCTATACATTCCAGATATTTTTTTGCTTTTTCTTTTTGCTCTTCTGGCCCTGATATACCAATCCAGGCAAGTTTCATCTGAGGCATCCCGATCCATTTGGAAAGCCCGCCTAAACCAAAAACAAGACAATCGGATTGTAGATGAGCTACTCTGGTTTTCAAAAGCCCTGGAAAAAATGGATACTCAAAAAAAACTTCATCTCCGATGATAGCCACTTTATCCTGGCACATTTCCCCTAAAGCCTGCAATTCTTCCATGGAAATGCCTTGTCCTGTAGGGTTGTTCGGATTCACAAGAAGAATAGCCTTTACCTTGGGGTTTATCAGAGATTCCAGATGAGTCAGGGAAATCTGCCAGCCATTAGCATAGCAAAGCGAATAGGGAACAGACTCTATCCCTTCCAATCTTGTAAGATGCTCGAATAAAGGATAGCTTGGCTGAGGGACGAGTACCTGATCTCCTGGAGAACAAAGAAGCTTGAACAAATGCGAATATGCTTCGCTTGTGCTAGCCGTAAGAACCAGGTCTTCTGGTTTATATAGCCCTTCCATTTCTTCTGAAATAGCACATCTCGCCTCTTCCATGCCAAGAGGTTGTGGGCGATAGTAAGCACCTCCTGGATTGCTCAGCGCATGAGAGATCGCCTCTATATCATAAGTAAAGCCGACATCTGTTGGGTTGGATACCGCAAGAGAAATAATCTTCTCTCCTCTTGCAAGGATTTCATTCAAAACGAGAGTGATCTTGTTGGATTGGATTTGAAGCGGGAAACGATTGGAAAAATTCAAAAGAACATCCTTTCTCTAAAACATATTGAAAGAGTCAGGCCTACGTATGAAGGATAGCTCACGTGAGCGTGCGTTCATATGTATTAAGCAATAATGACTTACATAGCAATGATTTGTAGCTGCAGGGTTGCGCCGAAAATGACGATCTATTCGGAAAAGACGACCTTCAGCGCAA
>CALKWO010000206.1 GCA_938003875.1 uncultured bacterium | reverse complement strand
TTTTAGAGGATGGACAAAGTGTCATGAGCGAAAGAGGCCTTAGTTCTTTGTTGGGGATTGATCAGAAAACTATGAATAGCATGAGGGGAAACTGGCCTCCAAAAACGCTGGAATCCTTCTGTGATAAGGATAAAAGCATGGCGACTACTTTTGCTTTTGTAACAGCCGAGAAAAGCCCTTATAAAAACCAGAGCATTGTGGTATACGATGCCAGCATAATCGAGGAAATCATTCGTGTTTATGCTCTGGCCTATTCGAGTGGAGCTTTGAGGGAAAACCAGATTCATATAGGTAAGAGGGCTTCTATGCTTGTGCAGATATTGGTCAGGACGGCTTTGCACATCCATATCGAACATGCCTGTGGGCTGAAAGTTTCGATTCAGAAGACAGTACAGAGATACTACTTTAGCAGCTTCTATGAACGAGCCAACGCTCTTTTGTATCCTGTATTGAAGATAGCGTATCCAGAGAGAGAAAGATACAAATACCAGGGACTCATGGCAACCTGCTTTGACTATGCCTATAAGGCATTTTTGGGAAAAGAAGCTTTGGGAAAAATCAAGGATGAAAGAGATAAAGGCTATCCTATACACCAGTATATTCCTGATCCTGTTGTTCGGAATCGTTGTCTGTATTATATTCTTTTGCTGGCGAACTACATGGCTGCAAGAGAATGCAGTGTGCAGGAAGCCAAAGATCCAGCGAGAGAGATTGTGGAAAGGCTCATCGAAAACCAGAGCTATGGGCTTGTGGATTCTGCCTGTTGCATAAAACCCTGGGAAGAATATCCTTTAGAAAGACAGGCAATCCACTATGGGGAAGTGAAAGTTGGCTCAGAGAGAATCGGAGATGGTTATATTTTGCAGGATGGCACAGCAGGACTTAGTGAAAATAGTCTGGCTAATCTAGTCGGTATGAATCGCCAGTCTATGAATGCGATCTCTGCGCATGGCCTTCCCCAGAAGCTACAAAATTTCCTGGAACCAGAGGAAAAGCTGGAGATGTTCTCTGTGAAAGTGCTGGCGAAATGCGCTTATAAAGACAGGACGATCCACTTCTATCCAGTAAGCAGCATAGAGCTATTGCTAAGAGCCTATTCCAAAGCCTTGATAGCAGGTGTACTCCAGAAAAACCAGGAGCATATAGGCAAGAAGAGCATCCAGGTACAGACGACCTTGATTCGTTCGGTTCTGGCCTCCCTGATCTGCGAAGCATGCGATCTGAATCCCCAGGCTCAACAAAAGCTCCAAAACACCTTCCGAAAAGACTTCTTCACGCAAGAAAGGCAACTTCTCCTCAATGCCTTGCGAATCCAAAACCCCGATCTGGATGACAGACAACAACAAGCCCTGGTAGCCCGAAGCTTTAGCTATGGCTACGAAGATGCCTTCACAAAAGAAGAATATCAGGCTTTACAAGGCAAACCCTATCCCCTCCACCAGCACATCGAAAACTCCCAGACCAGAAGCAAACTCAGCCAATATCTCTTCCTGCTCTCAGGGCAAATTCTTGTACAGAAGCATTCTCTGACTAAGGCTAGAGTGGATGCAAGAGAGCTATTGCAGAGGATGGGTTAGAAGCAAAACATCCATCGGATATAGATGGTCTACTTTACTTCTAATCCTAGAATCAAGATTTTGCAGATTACACAGATTCCTTGTCCCTACCAGTCTAAGCCCATTACCTGATAGAGATCGCGGATTCCTTGTTCTAATATAGGCAGTGCAAGAGTTGGGTCTTGGGGCAACATATTTTTATATTTGCCTTGCTTGATTTCTTCCTCTGTCGGAATTCCTTGCTTTTGCCAATCTTTTCTCAAAGCTTGTGTGCCTAATGCCTGCTGGTATTGGACGACATCGTGCCAGAGCTTTTGTACATCGTCCTCCAAACTGGAAGAGGGAAAAAGGGATGTTCTCTTCAAGCCTAGTCGGCCAAGACTGGTATATAATCGCTCTAATCGGGAATCCATTTGGGCGATCTTTTCTTGATAAGGCGACAGAAGGATGGGTTTCAGGAAAAAATGATATAAGGAAAATATCCCGAAAAGGAAAGCAAGGGCGCAAATCAAAACAGAATATCGTTTGCCTGGTCGTTTCGGGATAGAGTCGCTTTTTATCTGTTGTGGAATTGGGATTTCGTTTGAGCCAGGAGGATTTTCTTCCACGACTGAGGTTTCGTTTTTTTCCGCAGGCAGGATTGGGTTTCGAGGATCAATAAAATAGCGGGGGCTGATTCCTATCTGTTTTGCCAGATCAGGTAGCGCAATTTCCGAGATTCCTACAATCATAGGGCTGGCATTCTGCCCTAAATTTTCATCATGGATTTTATCCAGCGTCTGGCATTGCAAAGCATTTGCCAGAATTTTCGCATCCCGATATGGTAAAACAAGCGCATAGGCTTTTGCCATTTGAGCAGCATGGTATTTATGGATTAAACAGGGGAGCATTTCTTCTGTACGAGCATAGGTTTTTATCGTGGCATCAAGGAATGGCTCGGATGGTGGCAATGCTATGGCAGCACTAAAAAGAAGAAGAGGCAGTTGGTCTATTGGTTCCTGACCATAAACTGCGCAAGCTGCCAGGACTAAAGCAAGCTGCATAGACTTGCCCTCTCCATGTATTTTCCCCTCTCTGGCAATGCTTCGGCGGTTATCATCGGATTCTATAAGTTCCCCCACCAGTCCATCTCCCGTATAACCTTGCAGGATTTTGGGGCCAGCATCTTTTTCTGGTAAAGTATACTTCTCTTTTTTACAATAAACACAACGAAACCCCCGATATTCTGATTTTTTCAAAACCACTACGGAATCTTTGATCTTCTCTGGATCGGGATTGTCATAAGGATACCCGATTCTGAATCTGGCTGTCTGCAAAGTCGTTCTCCTTAATCTCGCAGGTGCACCTGCGATTATTTATCCCCTTCGAGGATTCTTTTAAAAAGCTGAATTTCTGTAAAACCTTTTATTTTTTCCGATGGAATGAGTTCTTCCTCTGTGGGAACCAGATTGCAAATTTCCTTTTTATACAAAACTTCCTGGCCTTTTTTAAAG
>CALKWO010000205.1 GCA_938003875.1 uncultured bacterium | reverse complement strand
TCAGATAAAAGTCCGTTTGACAAATTTTGTATGATTCGTTATCGTTATCTTTATCTTTATCATTATCGAAATAACAGCATTTATTTGTGTTTCTCTTGATAAAGATAACGATAAGGATAAAGATAACGAATCGATTATGATGATTAAATTGTCAATCGAACCCTACATCATTTTGGACCGATGCCTCTTGTATATCTTGAGGAATTTTGCTTAAGATGATGTTGCCTTTAGAATCGATCAGATACATTTTCCTATTGATATAGGGTGAACGATCTTGTAGCTCATGGATCGTCTTTTCTATGTCTTTGAGATTCAAGACAGCCTTGAAAATCCCCGCGAACTTCCCCTGGGCATCATAAAGTTGTATAACGATATCAATAGATATTGTTTTTGAACTTCTATCGTATTCAACAGGGCCGAGCCAGAATTCCTTTTGCTCTATAGCTTGCTGATACCAGGATTCATCTGCCTGCCAATAATCGCTTGTTTTCCCACTGGAGCTAACCACAGCCCATACCTATTCGTAATATAGATTTCGCTGATTACAGGATAGTTGTATATTGTATTCTAGAATTCCACTCGCCTTTTCAATATTTGAGATAGAGGATTGGAGAGTATTTTTTCGATCAAAGGGTCATGCACACCTGCCACCCATAGACTGTCTATTTTTTCTATATATTGTTGAGGAAATTCCAATACTTCAAATTCCTGATTGGAGGAGCAGGCATATTCCTCCAGCCTAAAATCATAGACAAAAGCTTTCATTTCATAGACACGCTGTTTGATCAGGCGTTGTATGTCTATCAATACATCTTCTGTAAATCGTAGGGCAATATCTCCTAACTGTTTCTTGATGGAAGCCTGAGTTAATGTAATGGTGCTGTATCCTGTAATCATGACAATGCATATAATTCCTAAAAAGCCATATAGAATTTTATGGTATATTTTTGTGATTTTTCATGATATGTGAGCCTTTTCTTTCACGATAAATGAGCTCTGGAATGGCATGATATTTTCTCTCTAATCCAGCCCTCTTGTCTTGATGAAACAATACATTGTTTGAGGAGAAACGCCCATCATTCTTGCAATGTAAGACTTTGCTATATTTTTTGATAGAAAATTCTTAATTTCTGCTTCTTTCCCATCCAGTTTGTTTTTTTTCCAAGTTCCTTTGGGCCTGCCTAATGTTTTACCTTCCGCCTTTAATCTAGCCAGACCTTCTTTAGTGTTGGTAGATATCATGCTTTTTGCGACTTGCCGGACTAATTGCAGTGCATCTGCTAATAACTGAAAGTGCTGCTCGTCCCAGAGTTCCAGTTTTACTGTAGCAATGTGTAAATATGTCTGCTTTTCCACTATTTTAGCAAGAATTTCCACAATTTCTAAAAACTTTTTGCTAAAGTTAGAGAATCCACACACGATAAAGACATCTCGTGGTTTTAGATTTTCTATCAATGTTCCCAATGTCCGGTCTTTGTACGATTTCCTGACACTAACAGCTTCCTCAATAATCTCATCTATGTTCAAATTATTCAAAGCTGCATAGTGAAAAATTTCAGTTTTTTGTTGTTCTACATCCTGGGAATCAGCCGTCATTCTTACATAGCCATAGACTTTCATTTTGGATTCCTCACAATGAATCGTTGGGTTCTATTTAAACTCGGCATTATCCAGAAGCTCCTTTTCTTCTATTTCTGGCATTTGAGCATAGAGAGCCAAATAATTCATGGATTGGTGCCCCAGTCGTTTTTGAAGATAGGGTAGACTTCTCCCTTTTTTTAGGATTTGATAAGCATGGGTATGTCGTAGCATATGCGGATGGAGTTTAATTTGCTCTTCATTTGGAAGCCCTTGGTTTGCTACGTTTGCAATATGCTCGACAATCACGTTAATCAAACGAGGCGACAGCCTCCCATTAGTGTTGCGATGCTTTCGAGACTTTGACGGAAGGAACAACGCCTCTGAGCCAGGAAAAGCTTTAGCATCATTCTCTCGCTCATTTTTCAGATATGACTGTAATGCCTGGATTGTCTCATCACCAAGCAGTATATCCCGAAAGATGTTCCCTTTGCATTTCACATCTTTGAGATGCTTCTCCTGGAACTGATTTCTATTGAGTTCACATACCTCTGCCCTCCTAAGCCCTCCGTTTAAAAGGAGCATGAGGATTGCATTATCACGAAATGGCCGCCGCATCTTCAGATGTGCTTTTCGATACCATGCTTCCTTCGTACCATTGGTTTCCGTCACTTTTTCATCAGGATAACATTGGCAAATCAAATGGTAAGCAGCGTCTAAGAGACGTTTCACCTGGCGATCATCCAACCCTTTAGGCCGTAATGCTTCCTGTGTTGGTGTCTTCACCCCTTTCGTTGGTTCTCCCAATGGAAATAAATCTTTGCGGAGCCCGAACACCCACCGCCCCAATGCTCGAATTGAAAACACTGCTCGTTTGATCGTCTGTGGTTTCTGGTTTATCTCTTGGAGATGCTCGACAAATCTCTGAGTGGTGCGAGGGAGCCATTTCCGAATATCCAGGTTTTTATGATAATCCCGAAAAAAGTCCATGAATTTCTGGAGGTCATTTCGGATTGCTCGGAATGTTTGGAGAGTCTTTACTCCCTCTATCTGGGATTTAAGGTAAACATTCGCCCATATATCGAGATTCGGCGGAAGAGCTTCAAAGAAATCTTGAGAATAAGGCCCAGAAAAGTTATCTGCAATAAGAATAGGGTTTTTTTCAAGCGATTTTGGTGGATGTAGGGTTTCTTGAAATTTTTCGGAACTCTTTGGAATTTCAGTATCAGACATGGATTACCCCTTTAAAAATTCAATATATTATATTGCAGATAAGAAACGTTATCGGTAATATTATAAAAATTGGCGTCCCTCTTGTCAAACTGTATCTGCGGAATATTATGGAATATCTGCATCCGCTTAAAATACATAGAATAAACTAGCTTGTGAAACATGCGCATACACCGTGATGTTCGGAATTTTGTTGCCTAGACTTATTGCCAGGGCTAAAACTTTTTTTAGATTTTATAGTTGACAAATAGATGTACAAGTATTATCCTAAAATAGTCGACAAATAGATGTACAAATATTCTATGTTGGAGAAATAAAACTTATGCTCTCCCAAACAGCAATTTACGCATTACGGGCGATTGGCTATATTGCAGCTCAGAAAGACGAACGTAGTGTTTTAGCAAAGACCATTTCGCAAAAAATGCATATCCCAAAGAATTTTCTTTCAAAGATCCTTCATCAACTCGTACAGGCGGGATTGATACAATCTATCCGTGGAACCGGTGGAGGGTTTAGATTGGCGAAACCGGCTCAACAGATTCATTTACGGGAAGTGGTGGAGTTATTCATGAATCTGGCCAGCTTCCGCAATTGTTTTTTGGGAGTCTCCTGTGGTGGGCCATGCGGCCTGAACAAAAAATGGAAGGCCATTTCGGAACAGATCACCAGCTTGTTGGATGACTCCACCATAGATCAAATTTTTCCTCATGCGGAAGAACACAAGAAAGAAGCTGAAAAAGATACGGGACGTTGTCGGGAGCATTCATCTGATACAGTGTTAGGAGGAGGCTATATGAAACCAACCGAAACTCTAAAACATGAACATGAAGTCATTCTTCTGGTATTAGCCGGCGTGGAACGCGAAGCTCAGAAGATTCGTAAAACTCGCAAGGCCGATGTCGAGAAATTGAATAGAATTGTCGATTTTTTTCGCAATTTTACCGACCGCTGTCACCATGGCAAAGAAGAGAAACATCTTTTCGTGAAGCTTGCCGAACGTGGCATGGATAAAGAAAGTGGGCCGATCGCAGTCATGCTAGCGGAACATGAGATGGGAAGAGAAAAGATCAGAGCGATTGCAGATGCTCTTCCTAAAGCTAAAAATGGGAATGCGAAAGCAGTCCGCATCTTATGTGAAAATCTGGAGGCTTATGTCGCCTTGCTGCGTGCCCATATTGACAAAGAAAACAATGTACTCTTTCCGATGGCCGAACAGATTCTCGGCGATGAAGACCAGAAACAATTGAGTGAAGCCTTTGAGAAACTGGAAAGTGAGGAGATGGGCAAAGGGGTGCATGAAAAGTACCATGCTCTGGCCCATGAACTTTCCGGTACATGTCCATGCTCAGAGACCGCGGAAGAATAGAAAACAATAAAAATATAGGAGAATGTAAAAAATGAATACGAAACTTCGCGCCTTTCTGTTATTCCTGTTGGTACTCACTTTTGGCGTTTTAATTTTTGGCGGTTACATGATTCGTAAACAAAAGCCGCCCATTCCCGTGTCTGTGATATCAGCCGATGGTGGAAGTCTTTTCACCGGAAAAGATATTCGGGACGGGCAGAATCACTATTTCAGCCGGGGAGGGCAATACATTGGCTCGATCTGGGGGCATGGTTCTTATCTGGCCCCTGACTGGTCGGCTGATTTTCTTCACCGCATGGGACTCTTTATCGCTGCTCGCTATTTGGGCCTTGACCGCGACAAAGCGGCGCAGTTTACCCAGAAAGATTTCGATGCTTTGGACGCAGTGACTCGTGGCCGTGTAAGTGCTCAGGTACAAGAAGAGATCAAGCCAAACCGTTTTGACACTGTCAGCGAGGATTTGACTTTCACCCAGTTCCAGACAGAAGCCTATCATGCGCTCCAATCTTATTACACTAACCTTTTTAAAGATGGCAACGAGCGCATGGGGCTTCAGCCTGGAATTGTACGGACAGATGAGGAAGGCCGACTTCTCACCAGTTTTTTTGCCTGGCTTTCCTGGTGTGCCGGAACAAGGCGTCCGGGTATGGATTATACCTACACCAGCAACTGGCCCTATGATCCTTTGGTTGGCAATTTGCCCTTGAGCGACAACGTGATCTGGTCTATTGTGAGCGTCGTCCTTTTGATTTTAGGGATAGCCGTGGCCATGTTCCTCTACCTGCGTTATATCCAGCAAGGCAGGTATGATGATCACCAACTAGTGGAGTTCTCCGAGCCCAGCCCAACGCCTAGCCAGAAAGCCACACTGGCCTATTTTCTGATAGCCGTCGTCCTTCTTGTGATCCAAATCGGTATGGGGGCGATGACCGGTCATTTTACTGTCGAGGGAAGTTACTTCTTCGGCATCAAGATCGGCGATATTTTACCCTATGCCGCAGTAAGGACGTGGCATGTGCAGCTCGCCATCTTCTTCATTGCCACCTGTTTCCTGGCGACCGGACTTTTCATCGGCCCGTTTGTCGGTAAAGAGCCCAAACATCAGGGTTTCTTCGTGAAGACCCTTCTGGTGGCCGTGGTCATCGTGGTTTTAGGCGCTCTCTCCGGAACTTACCTCTCGGTCATGGGGATATTGAGTCAAAACAGCTTTTACCTTGGGCATCAGGGTTACGAGTACATAGAACTGGGCCGGGTATGGCAAATACTTCTCATTATCGGCATGATCGGCTGGTTGGTGCTGGTGTTGCGTTCTATTCTGCCTGCTTTACGGGAAGAGACCGACAAAGGCGGCCTCACCCACATGCTTCTCTACAGCACTATCGCTATTCCACTTTTTTACATGGCCGGACTCATGTATACCAAGGGCAGCCACATTGCCGACGCCGAATATTGGCGATGGTGGGTTGTACACCTTTGGGTCGAGGGATTCTTTGAGGTCTTTGCCACGGTAGCAATGGCTTTTCTGCTCTCTCACATTGGAGCGGTGAGCAAAAAGTTCGCGCTTATTACGGTCTATTTCAGTATTTTTCTTTACCTGGGAAGCGGAGTCATCGGTACCTTTCATCATCTTTACTGGACTGGCACGCCCACTCCGATCATCGCTCTAGGAGCTGTCTTTTCGGCTCTCGAAGTGGTACCACTCTGTATGTTGGGCTTTGAAGTAGCCCACAACCTCAAGGTACTCCAGGCAGGCGGTGCGAATTACGCCTATAAATGGCCCATCTATTTCTTTATTTCCGTAGCATTCTGGAACCTTCTGGGTGCCGGAATATTCGGCTTTTTAATCAATCCCCCCATCGTGCTTTATTACATCCAGGGGATCAATACGACGCCTATCCACTCACACACCGCACTTTTCGGCGTTTATGGCCTTTTGGCGATTTCCCTACTTCTCTTTTCGGTACGCCATATCGTTACCCAGGCATCATGGTCTGACAAGCTCCTCAAATATAGTTTTTGGGGACTCAATGGCGGTCTGTTAGGCATGACATTCTTCAGCCTGGTTCCTGCTGGTTTCTACCAGTTCCACTACGCCGTGAAATACGGAATGTGGATGGCCAGAAGTCCGGAAATTACCACAGCACCAGCCATCCAATTCTTTGCTTATTTACGAATTCCGTTTGACCTCGTTTTTGCCGCTGGGGCTTTTCTGCTCCTACTCTTTCTGGTGCGTGCGACCTATCTGTCTTTTGTAAAGAAGAACTCTCAATAAGGAGAACGACATGGCTAAAGCCAAAAAAGAAACAAAGACCGAAAAACAAGAAAACCAGCTTGTGCCGGCCCAACCGGTAATCTTAACCGAAATGGTAAACTATGAGACGGGCTCGATTGTAAGCCGTACCCTGGCTAAAAACAAGGCGGGCAATGTCACCCTCTTCTCGTTTGATAAAGAGCAAGGGCTCAGCGAGCATACCGCTCCTTTTGATGCCATAGTACAAATCCTGGAAGGCAGAGCCGAACTGACTATCGGCGGCAAAACGGTGGAAGCGAAGGCAGGCCAGATGGTACTTATGCCAGCAAATGTCCCTCATGCAGTGCATGCACCCGAACCCTTCAAGATGCTTCTTACCATGATTAGAGGATGAAAGGAATACCCATGCAGATACCACAAACACTACGGGCTTTTGCGAGCAGACTGTTTAAGTGGGCCATTATCCTTGGAGTCGCAGGAGCGGTAGTCTACTATCTCAAGTTTCGCCCTATTCCCGTGGTCTCCTACAAAATCTCTTCGGGAACAATCGTTGCCCAAACTATGGGCACGGGCACTTTAGAAGCTAAAATACGCACGACCATCAGCTCTAAAATCCAGGGGCGCCTCGTGGCCCTTTTAGCCGATCAGAACGACCGTGTAAAAAAAGATCAGCTCCTGGTGCGGCTCGATGATACGGAATTGAAGCAGCAGGTAGAGGTCGCCAAAGCGAAGCTAGAGGTTGCCAAAGCATCTGTTGAGAGATTGCGAGCGGATGAAGAAAGAGCTAAAGCCTTGTTAGACCAGGCGAAGAGAGATTTGCAAAGAGCCAACACGTTAAGCAGCAACAAAATCGCTTCTGCGTCTGAAATAGAGAAATATTCGGCACAAGTCTCTGTGGCAGAAGCGGACCTGAAACATTCGCTGGCTTCAGTTTCCGAGAGCATGAAAAACATTGCCGCAGAGGAAGAAAATCTACGGTATTATGAAACTAAACTTGCAGATTGCAAAATTGTCGCTCCTTTTGATGGTCTCATCGTTCGCCGCGACCGTGAAGTAGGAGACATGGTAACGTCGGGAGTTTCTATTCTACAGTTGGTATCTACGGACGAACTATGGATATCTGCCTGGATAGATGAAACAGGCATGGCAAGCCTCACGGTGAAACTGCCTGCACGTATCGTCTTCCGTTCCGAACCCGATAAGGAATATGCCGGAGATGTGGCCCGAATGGGGAGAGAAGTAGACCGTGAAACCCGTGAATTCATTGTGGATGTGCATGTAGCCACTTTGCCCCCAAATTGGGCTGTGGGTCAACGGGCAGAGGTCTGGATTGAAACCCAGCATAAAAGCAATGCGCTACTTCTTCCGCTTTCATTCATCACGTATCAGAAGAATTTACCGGGAGTATTTGTAGCGGAAAACGGCACCGCCCACTGGAAGCCTATAAAATTTGGTTTACGTGGGAAAAATGTGGTTGAAGTCGTAGAAGGCGTACAGGAAGGCTGTATCGTCATCACTGCGGCCGATCCAACCCAAAGCTCCAAGCTAAGTGGTCACAAAATCCAGGAGATAAAGCCATGAATCTGGCACTCAAAGATATACAGCATAACCGGGGACGTTTTGGACTCACCGCCTTGGGCATAGGTATGCTTCTCATGATTGTGATGGGAATGGGCGGCATTTATCAGGGGCTTATCGAAGAAGCACTGTTTCTTGTCAACAGAATTGGGGCGGATTTATGGGTTGTACAACGTAATAGCCGCGGCCCATTTGCCGAAGTCTCTCGCATTCCTTCCAATCTTGAAGATCGTGTCAAGGCTGTTCCTGGAGTACTCACTGCACGTCGCTTTGTCTCCCATACCATCCAGCGTGAGCACAATGGTAACCCGTTGCGGATCGTGGTACAGGGATTGGCCTGGCCTGACGATAAGGGCGAGTGGCTGTCTCTTCAGGCAGGAAGGCATATCAACTCTGCCCATTTCGAGATGATCGCCGACCAACTTTTAGGGCTAAAACTCGGTGAAAAACTTACGCTAGGCAAAGATGCATATACCATCGTAGGAATCACCAAGGGGATGGTAGGTCAGGGCGGAGATGGCATAGCTTTCTTTACTATTTCTGACGCTCTCGCTATTCAACTTGATACAGCGGCAGAACAAAGTCGTCTTGAACGCGAAGCCCGTGGCGGACGTATTTCCATCACGGATTTAGGCAGATTTAGCCCTGAGTTGCTGGAACGTGCCAAAGGGCCTTCCGGTGGTATTCCTACCCTACCTATCGCTTTTGTGAGTGCCGTTTTGGTGCAGGTACGGCCTGGGGTTGATCCGGAGGCAGTCGCACAGACCATCCGTGGTTGGAAAGACGTTTCGGTGCATACTGCCGAGGAACAGAGGGAACTTCTACTCAAAGGGGCTGTGGATAAGTCACGCCGTCAAATCGGCTTATTCCGGACTTTACTGGTGCTCATTTCTGCCATCATTATGGCGTTGATTCTTTACACTCTTACTCTGGATAAAGTTCATGATATTGCCATGCTCAAGTTGATGGGCGCACGTAATTCAGTCATTATCGGACTCATTCTCCAGCAAGCCATTCTTCTTGGCGCTATAGGTTACGCAGTAGCCTATCTGCTTGGGCAGGAACTTTTTCCTAAGTTTCCAAGACAGGTTATTATCACCGAGGAAGATCTGATTGTCCTGGGAGGCATTGTCCTAGCCATCAGCGTTCTCTCGAGTTTTTTAGGAATATGGAAAGCCATGAGCGTGCAACCGAGTGACGTTTTGTCTTAGGAGAAAACTATGCAAGAGCAGATTAAAAAAGCGGTTGAGGCGTTCAATCTCATCAAAATATATGGAAGCGGCAACACCCAGGTACACGCACTCAAGGATGTTTCGTTTTCCCTGTCACAAGGCGAGGTCATAGCGCTTTTAGGCCCTAGCGGCTCTGGCAAATCTACCTTGCTTACCGCTCTCGGCCTCGTCAATCCTCCGACATCGGGGCAGGTCTTTATCGGTGGTGTTCAAGTTCTGGACGGGCCTAAAATTTTTGTGGAGGAGCGTTCTTTCAGGCGGAAAAATATCGGATTTGTTTTCCAGAAAGCCAACCTGATTCCCTTTCTTGATGCTTTAGAGAATGTCCAGCTCGCTTTAGAAATTAACGACGTTTCCGCTAGGCAAGCCAGGAAAAGGGCTATGGAACTTCTGGAATACTTAGGTATAGCTGAACGAGCTAACAACCTGCCAACACAACTATCTGGCGGCCAGCAGCAAAGAGTAGCAGTAGCCAGGGCACTGGCCAATAGACCAAACCTGATACTTGCAGACGAGCCAACAGCCGCTTTAGATGGCTTTCAAGGCAGGAAGGTAATGGAACTTTTTCGTAAAGTCGCTCACGAACAAAGGGCTGGTGTAATCGTCGTTACGCACGATCACCGCTCCTTAGACGTTTTTGATAGAACCTTACAAATGCAAGATGGCATTTTACAGCCATCTCAGGAAAAGGAGGGTTAAATTATGAAAGATGGTCAACAAATAAAATCCAGCTTATTGTATGCAATTGCCATAACCGTCGCGGCTTTTGTCCCTACCCAAATCTTTGCTCATTGTGATACTTTGGACGGTCCGGTCATCAAAGCGGCGCAAAAGGCATTAGCCGAGAAGAATGCGAACCTTGTCCTTATCTGGGTAAAAAAAGACCAGGAACAAGAGATACAGAAAGCTTTCGAAAAGACACTGGCAGTGAGAAAATTGACTCCGGAAGCTCAAGAGTTGGCGGATATGTATTTCTTCGAGACATTGGTACGCATCCATCGGGCGGGAGAAGGAGCACCCTATACGGGTCTCAAGCCTGTTGGTTATGACTATGATCCAGCGATAGAAGCCGCAGAACAGGCTCTCGATTCAGGCTCACTGGAACCTTTGCAAAAAATCTTGGGAGATAAAATGGAGAAAGGCGTTGAGGAAAAATTTCACCATGTTCTTCATAAAAAGAGTTTCGATAAAAACAATGTGGAAGCCGGCCGTGAGTACGTAGAAGCTTATGTCATTTATATCCATTATGTAGAAGGGATATATAATCCAGAAAAAGCCACACCCCACGAACATTCCCATGAGGCCAAAGGACATGAATATGAGACTAAAGTACACGAAGAACATGTTCAAACCTCGTACGAACACAAAGAAGAGAGCAAGCTGGAGTTTAAAATACCACAACCTTTGAAGGAAGAGCATGAAGAGCTTCATCAAGAACTGGTAAAGGCAATCCATTCTAAGGGAGAAACAGGGGAAGCAGCTAAAGCTGTGGCAAAAGTACTCCACCCTCATTTTGTAAAAGAAGAAGAGTATGCCTTGCCACCTTTGGGTTTATTGTCCTTATTGGCCAGAGGGGAAATCGTCCCTGAGATGAAAAAAGTCTTTGAAATGACGGATAAGCTCAAGGGTGAGCTTCCGCAGATGATCCAAGAACACAAAAATATTGTAGCCGCTCTCAAGCATTTGTCTGAGGTAGCAGAGAAAGAAAAAAAAGCAGAGGCAGTGCAGTTCGCCCAAAAACTTATATTACATGCACAGACAGAAGAGCAAGTGCTATATCCTACGGCTATTCTCGTGGGAGAATATCTGAAATCGAAGCTGGAAAAGTAAAGAATCCACCTGCACAGCAGGTGGCTTTGAAGAACCCCTAAAAGGGGTAATGAATTGTTTTTCTTTAAAATTTACAGGCAAAGCCTCTGGACATAACCACCTGCACAGCAGGTGGCTTTTCAATTTCAGTAAATAGAAAGTCATTGATAAGTCGGTTGATATCAGCAGAGCTTATCATAAGTATCTGGGGTATACAACCGACTCGTTGTGTTAGGTCATCCAAAGATGCCATATTTAACCTGTTGGAACTGTCCTGGGCAGCCAAAACCAGAAAGGTATTATAATGGATACTTCAAAAAATTCGACATTGATTAATTTAAGGGAATGCCAACGGGAAGAAGCTTTCAAAAAATTCCAGGTAATTCAGCCTTTTCTTGAAGGTCAGATAACACTTAAAGAGCTTTCAAAACAAAAAGAAATATCCATGGCTACTCTGAAACGTTGGATAAGGCGTTATCAGCAAAAGGGGCTTGTAGCATTATCACGTAAAGAAAGAGCTGATAAAATGGCGCACAAAAAATTTAAAAGAGAACTTGTCATGTTTGTTGAAGGGCTGGTGTTAAAGACTCCTGCTTTAAGTGTCGCTTCTATCTACCGCAATGTACAGGAACTTTCTAAAAATAAAGGATGGGAAGCTCCCAGCTATATAAGTGTATACCGCATCATAAAGAACATAGCTCCTGGACTATTCACTTTAGGCAGAGAAGGTAGTAAAGCCTACTCAGATCAATATGAAATTATCTGTAGACGGGAGGCAAGCCGACCTAATGAAATTTGGCAAGCTGACCACTCTTTATTGGATATTTGGCTGCTCAATGAAAAAGATCAACCTGACCGCCCTTGGTTGACGATTATTATAGACGATTACAGTCGTGCGATTGCCGGTTATTATTTGAGCTTTGATTCCCCAAGTGCCATCCAAACCAGTCTGGCCTTGCATCAGGCTATTTGGCCAAAAACACAACCCAACTGGCATATTTGTGGTATCCCTGATGTGTTCTATACGGATAATGGAAGCGATTTTATCTCGAAACATCTGGAACAAGTTGCAGCTGACATTAAAATGCGTCCAGTTTTTTCTATTCCTGGCAAGCCAAGAGGCAGAGGGAAAATAGAACGCTTTTTTGAAACTGTCAATCAGCTATTCCTTAGCTTACAGCCAGGATATTCAAAAGACGGAAAACTAAAATCTACGAAACCTACAATGAGACTGAAAGAATTGGATGCTAAGTTCCTTACTTTTCTTCTGGAAACGTATCATACAAAAGAACACACAACTACAGGAGTACCGCCTCAAACAAAGTGGGAAGAACATGGATTTCTTCCCAGATTACCAGAATCTTTAGAACTGTTAGATTTGCTTCTATTAACCGTCCCCAAAACTAGGAAAATTCAGCCGGATGGCATTAAATTTCAAGGATTCCTGTATTTCCATTTAAACCTTGCCCCTTATGTAAGAGAAGACGTAGTCATTCGTTATGATCCCAGAGATTTAGCCCAAATTCGCGTTTATTACCAAAACCAGTTTCTTTGCATTGCCACATGCCAAGAACTTGAGGGAGAAACTGTCAATTTAAAAGAAATTATTCGTGCCAGAAGCAGGCATAAAAAGGCGTTACGAAAACAAATTCAGGATCGCTCTGCGGTTATAGATCAACTTCTCTATCCTCAAGAGCCAAGACTATTGCTTCCCACAGACGAAGAAACAAAAAAAACAACTGAAGTAAAAAAAGAACAACCGAAAATTCGCTTAAAAAAGTACGAAAATGAATGAGCAAGACTCTCTTAAACAATTATTTATTGTCACAGGGGAGCATAAACGCTTTACTGAATTTTGCGATGCTTGCCGTCGTTATAAATATGTCGGAATTTGCTATGGTTTGCCTGGCATTGGAAAAACTTTATCCGCACGACATTATGCCATGTGGGATTCGATAGAACCGAATCTGGATAAACCTTTGTTAGCTTCCCCGATTCCTACGCTAAACGAGGCTCAAAATCTTACTCTGTTTTATACTGCTCCTGTTATTGCGTCTCCTTCTCGTATTGAAAAAGAACTCAATTATACCCATGTAAATTTGGCAACAATGGCCAATTCCTCTCTCAAAGCAAGAAAAAGAACTAAAGAAGACTCATTTGAACAAATGTTCCAGAAAGTGAATCTTGTAATTGTAGATGAATCTGATCGTTTAAAATCGCCAGGATTAGAGCAAATTCGGGATACTTATGACCGATCAGGCAAAGGAATGGTTTTAATTGGGATGCCTGGAATTGAGAAACGTTTGTCTCGCTTTCCTCAATTTTATTCAAGGGTAGGCTTTATTCATCAGTTCAAAGCACTGGGTAACTTGGAGATGAGATTTATATTGGAAAAGAAATGGCAGGACTTGGGATTAATTCTAAATATCTGTAATGCCAACGACAATGAATCTATGGCTGCTGTTATTCGAATTACCAGAGGGAACTTTCGTTTAATCGACCAATTGATGATGCAAATCGAGCGGCTTATGAGGATCAACAATCTAAAAACCATTACAAAAGAAGTGGTAGAGGCTGCAAGAGAGTGCTTGATTATTGGTAGGTAAGTTTTCTCCATTATCAAATCTGGATCATTTTAATGGGCTCATTTATCGTGAAAGAAAAGGCTCATTTATCATGAAAAATCACAATTTTCATAAAAAATTTCTCTATTTACAAAATCCTAATAAGAATCTAACAAAAACCAAACATTCTTTTGTATAATATCCTTTCGTTGTTATAATTTATTTTCTTATAGCTAATTTGAAAATGTTAAATCTGGATTATTGATTACCAAGAGCTTACGAAAGATTTGGGAATTAA
>CALKWO010000204.1 GCA_938003875.1 uncultured bacterium | reverse complement strand
ACGGCATGGACTTTTGCTGATATTGTAGCCAAAAACAAAATTTTTTCCAGGTATTAAAAAAAAATTCATAAAAAAAATTCTATCCTTATCAAAAAAAGATAATGATAACGATAAAGATAACGATAACGAAAAAGAATTAAATGCAATTTTCGCTATAAGTCATTGCTAGCCAATATGTGGAATTTAACATTGTCAAAATAAGCATTGACAAAGATAAAGATTAAGATAGCTAAGCCCAAAGAGCCAAAATCGAAAGGTAGCTATGGGTAAGAACATTTCCCAAGCCATCGGAATTCAGAAAATGCGAGAGCAATGCCCCCATTTTGACAATTGGTTGAGAAAATTCGAGAGGATTCCCTGTAAGTAGGCGGTGCTCTTTTCTTTAATTTTGGATTTAAGATTGTCAAATTATAGCTTATCTGGTAGAATCAAGTTTATATCAAAAAAGCTTGGAGGCTGGGAAATTATAGTTTTATAACCAAATGCACTTTAAGCTATATTCTAACCTTAAGCCCGAAGGGGCGAAATATAATAGCCAGGGACAACGCCCCTGGTAAATCGGAGAATAATAAAAAAATGAGTACTACCTTATATACGAAAAGGCAACAAGGTGCAGTCCTTTTTCTTTGTGTTTCTGTCCTGGCGTTGCTTTCTATACTAGCTATAACTTTTACCAACCGATCTCTTATGGAAATGCACGCTGCTGCCAATAGCATTCACGCCTTGCAAGCAAAATTTTTGGCCCTGGCAGGGGTTGAATATTGCAACTGTCGCCTGCGAGAGGAAGCATCTCAAATAGCAAGAGACCCTGAAACCTGGGAACCCACCAATAAAAAAAGCACCTTTCATTTTTGGGATTGGCAATGCCCTGAAAAAACAGACAATTGGTTTTCCGATTCTCTGGAAAATCTGAAACTGCCTTCGTATTGCCAGATACTGCTAAAATCTTCCAAAGAATATGGAAAAACAGGCCGTGAGTTTTATATTGGCCAGAACCCTTCTTTCTACACTTGCAGAGTCGTTGATACCAATAGTTTAATCAATATCAATGGAGAGTATTCTGAAGTATTGCAGAAAACTTTGCAGAAATTGTTTGAAGAATTAAAGATTGGCAATGCGGCCAAAATAGCGGAGGATATTATAAAAAAGCGTAAAGAATCCTATTATACATCTCTGGATGATGTTCAAATTGCTCTTGAAATAGAGCAGGATGTATGGGATAAAATTTCTCCCTATCTTTGTACAGAGAGTGCACAAGAAGAAATTTTTGACCCTGAAACAAAAGAATTGCAAAAATACTATCCTGTCAATATAAATGCCGCGCCTCGTGAGGTGCTTATGGCAATTTTTTCAGGCTTAGAGGGAAAGACTTTCGAGGATAATAGAACCGTTTCCCTTTCGGAAGAAAAAGTAAAAAAACTGGTAGATGCCATTCTGGAGGGAACCCCTAGATGCTATTTCTTGAGTTGGGAAAATTTTGCCAAATTTCTAGAAAGTCTGCCTGGCTTTTCTCCAGAGGAGATTGCCCTTATATTTTCTAATGCCTGCCCTTTTGTCTTACCTAACCACCAAAATCCAGAAAAGCATGTAAAATGGGCGATAGATCGCTCGCAATTGACAAAATACAATATTCCTTGCACACTATATCCAGGGGGTTTTTTTTCCATTGAGTCCATAGGTACCTATGTGGAAGTGGATGTACAAGGAAAAAGCAAGGTAAGTATGACCATGCAAATTTTTTCCCAATTTACTCATCGGACTCAGGAAGATTTCCATAGTAACCGTATTATTTCTGATGTTGCAGGAGATATTCTACAGGCAACTACAGGCCCAAATCCTATTGGACATCTTCTTGCTCAGTTAGAAGGCAAAGATTCTGTTACTGAAAAAACTACGCCAAACAAAGAGATTAAGCCTCATAAGTTAAATGGCTGGATTTTCCGTGCCAATGGTTTCAACAATGAAGCTAGCATGCACTTCAAAGGCGATGAATCCTCATATCCAGAGGGCTTCGATATACAAGAGAATTTTGAAACAAACTATTGTGATGGGAAAAAAGATCCTGTCTACCTTAGCCCTCCTCTTGTAGAGGAACCTCGTGGACAAAAAGTATCCTTGAGCTTTTTTTTCAAGCCAGGAGATTTGTTTGATCCTCAGAATACTACTCCGATTTTTCGGAACTTTTCTCTGGATGAAGGCATTGCGACGGAAATCTATTGGGATGCTGCTGGCTATTTACGAGCTGCTCGTACATTATGCTGCTCTAAAGACAAAGAATATCCCGACCCAGAACCACGCCAAAGCAAAATGAAAATTTACAAAGGCATACTCAAGCCCGATGGTTTTTTAGAACTTTCCAAAATAGGTTTACAACTTTATAAAGAAAATTTAGATAGCTGGTCTGTTTCTATAGGACTCCCCCCCATTGGCAGTATAAGCTATAGCGAAATCGCCGACCCTAGTTTTGCAGCAGAGTTTGGATATGTTTTTGCAACCAAGATATATCGTGCTCTTGCTCAAGGGCTTTGCAATAAGGATGAGCTGCCAATTACCATGAAGTATAGTTCGCTGACACTCACCATTTTTTTATACCCGATTGTCTTACCTCCTTTTGTGATGCCAGTTCCTGTTCCTGTTGTCGTAAATGGTTTGGAAAGAACTTTGGTAATTTCTCTTTCCGAGTACCTTGATGTAGTCTTTCAGAATGAGCCAGAAATTTTCGAAGTGGAAAGGCCAGCAGACCAGCTTTCTTTGAGAAATGTGAGCTTGCATTTCATACCACCTTTCCCTCACCCTAATCCTGTAAGCAGATCAGAATTTCGCATCGAAAAGGCCTTGGAAAAAAACATCTGGTATCGCATCCATCTTCTTTGGGATGGCATGGAAATCAAGCAGTTTGCGCTGAGCGATGTCGAGGGAACAATATCAGGAAAAGATATACCAGAAATGTGCGATACCCCTTTAAACGTATGGCGCATCACGGATATTACTATGGAGCATCAAATAGAATTTTCTGCTCCAGGGACTTATGTTTATACAGAAAAGCTAGATGTTGCCAGGTTTAAAAATAGCTGCTTTCAAGCAAAATTCAAAATCCCCGAATACAGAAATCCTCAATATGGAAATATGGTAGTAACAAAATTTTTACCAAATTCCTCAAAATCCAAAAATCTTTGTGAAGTCTATGCTTGCTTGTATTCTGATAAAAAAAACAAATGGTACTCCAACTACTCTACACAAGGGGGTTTGGTAAAGGAAATCCTGCAAGATTCTACCCCATTTCCCCAGGCAGAATATTTGCTCTTTCTGAGTGGAAACCTTTATGAAACCCCGATTGTGCCTGAGGTACGGTTAAGAATTTTGCATGAAACACTATATAAGCATTGTCGAATCTTTGGTTTTTAAGCTCTTATGAAAAATTGTGTTTTACAACACATCTCGGATGGATTGCATACATTAAAAAGAACCATAGATAGAACACGCACGGTACTATGATGGTAGCCGTAGTCATTTTGCACAGGATTACTTTGACCAATACATTTTACGACTTGTGCCAGTTGAAAAGCCTTTAATCTTTGGCCTGAAAGGTCTGTATATACCAGCCCACAACACTGTTGACTTGATTGAGGAAGTGGACTGACCTAAACCTAAACCTAGGTTTAGGTTTAGGTTGAAGAATCGCAACTCCGATTGCACAGGTCGAAATTTTTTGCAAAAACCTACCCCTGCAAGCCTGCGTTCCTCACGTATAATAAGTCTCAAGTAATTGTGCGATAATCATTTTCAAAATTGAAGTTGCACTATTAATAAAAGTCATGACCGTCTGAAAAGCAATAATTATAGTACTGAGAGCGATGTAGTATTTACAAGGCTTTGAGAGCTATCTTAAAGATAGCATACGTAAAAAAATTGATTATCTCTTGCAATATACGCTAAACCTAAACCTAAACCTAAACCTAAACCTAAACAACTGTTAATATTACTTGCACATTTTAGAAAGCATACAGACAATATGGTATAAGAATTCTTTTCCTTTAGCATGTTCTCCTGCATCTAAGATTTGGATAGTTACCATAGCGTCTAAAATTGCGCCACATTCATTGGCAGAACCTTTAGCAATTTGATAAAATCGCCCTTGTTCTTTTGCGGACAATTTTCCGTTACCTTCTGCAATATTGAGAGGAATAGATAGAGAAGCACGTTTAAACTGGTCAGATAAAAAGCTATAACCATGTGGTATTTTTTGTATTGCTTGAAAAGCAAACCCAAGAAATTGAATGGATATTTGATATACTTCCAAATTTTCGTAGTTTAGTTTCATATAAAACCTTTTTGAAAAAGTTATCTTTCGTTTAGGTTTAGGTTTAAGTTTAAGTTTAGGTTTAGGTTTAAGTTTAGGTTTAGGTTTAAGTTTAGGTTTAGGTTTAGGTTTAGGGCGATTCGCCTGTTGATGAAATTGTCAATTCAGCTTTTCGTTAATTCTTGATTTTTATAAATTGTGCAACATACTATTTGTAAATCGTTTAATGAAAACGTATTATACCTATGATACCCTGCGGAACGCAGGCTGCAAGGGGTGTTCCCCTGGGCTGGTATATGCAACCCCTACGGGGTAAAGAAGTCATTATTTCCAAATAGGTTATATCAATATATCAATAGTTTTTCCAACTGGCACAAGTCGTAATACATTTTATGAAAAATTGGCAATGGCTGCTCTTGTCAATTTGGCATAAAATATACTTTTTATAAAAGTACAACAAAATATTTATATATGTATATTCTATTGAAAATAAAATAGTTATAGCAAATTTAATTTGTAAAATCTAAATTGGTATAACTTTTGCTAAAGCAAGATCTATAGAAAAGGTATTCTTTCAAAAATCAAAATACTTTGAAATATTTTATACAAGACAAAATTTCATCATGATCTTTTGAAAGGAGGGTAATGATATGTTTAAAAGTCTTATTCCCTGGCAAAAAAAAGAAGAACACCCATTGCTTTCTTTCCGTCGTAATATAGATAAGCTTTTTGAAGATTTTATGGATGATTTTGGCAGTATGAAGCTGAGTGCCTGGCCTTTGCAAAAAAATTTTTTACCCGACATAGATGTTTCTGAAAATGATAAGGCGATTCAGGTAACGGCTGAGCTTCCTGGAATGACAGA
Organism: uncultured bacterium; assembly: GCA_938003875.1. Classification (GTDB taxonomy): domain Bacteria; phylum Planctomycetota; class Uabimicrobiia; order Uabimicrobiales; family JABWCH01; genus JABWCH01. The sequence continues at coordinate 5,750 of CALKWO010000204.1, read as the reverse complement.
AAAAGATGTAGAAGTTTCTTTGCATGATAACGTTTTGACCGTTAAGGGAGAAAAAAAGCATGAAGAAGAGAAAAAAGAACACAATTATCACTGCATAGAAAGAAGATATGGCTCTTTCCATCGTACTATACCTCTTCCAGAAGAGGTAGAAACCGATAAAATTGATGCTTCCTTCAAGAATGGGATTCTCAATATTCTGATTCCCAAAAAGGAAGGCCAGATAGAAAAAGCAAAAAAAATTGAAATCAAAACATCATAAGGCATACAGGAAAAAAAGCTTTTGCTTTATTATTTTTCTTCCATATTAAGTGTTTTGTAAAAAAATGGTTCACTATTGTAGCCGAAGGTTTGGGTCCTATAGTGTAAGGCATACAGAAAAGACCCCGCCAGCCCAAACCTGCGCCTATTGCGATGGTTTCTGACGGGATTACCTGGCAAAAGGCGCAGGGATTGCGCTGGCGTTTGACTTTTGAGCAGAAAAATTTTTCGGCGTACTTTACGACTACAAAAGAGAAACCACCTCTGCTTCAAAGGAATCCATTACGACTATATCCTCTTGCTAGTTGAGTAGGGACGTGACCCATGGATGCAGGTAGTACCTTTTAACGAAGTCCCAGTTATTATATTCAGTTATTTGTTTTTAAAATTTTCTTGGTTTTCTTCTGAAAAATTTGCTAGATTATAGAGACTTATAAAATAACCTTTCATTAAAATTTACCTGTTTCAAGAAAATTCACGATGTATTTTTAGAAAGATGAAAAATATGCCTTGTGCTTTTGTCGCTATGCCTTTTGCTCAAAAATTCTATCCTGCATACCAGGCCATTCGTGGTGCTTGCGAGCAACTAGGGGTGTCTACTCTAAGGATTGATGAAGTTTGGGCAAAAGAAGATATTTATAAACAAATTGAAGAAGAAATCCTCAAATCCGATTTTATGATTGCTGATTTTACAGGGGATCGCATGATGGAGGTTCCCAATCCCAACGTTGTTCACGAGGCTACATTTGCCAGGGTCAATAAAAAATATATGGTTCTTCTGGCCCAAGACCATAAATGTCTTCCTTTCGATTGGAGAACACGGCCAGCTATTATATATCAGGATACGCCAGAAGGTTTGAAATATCTCTCTGAGCGGTTGAAAATCGCGATCCAGGCATTGATCCAAAAGCCTGATTTTGGACAGGATAGCAGAAAAGCAAATCTTACTCCTATACCATCCTTTTCTTATCCTCAGCAATTCTCTCCTGCTGTATCTTATACTCCAGTTATCCCTTATCCCGTCAATAACCAGCAGTCATATATCTCATTGTATGAATCATCTCCAGCAGGGATCATCGAGAATCTTCTTCGCACGAGGGAAAAACAACAGGCTTTGCTTACCTGTGGCACTCAACCTGTCTTGCCACAAGGATTCAGAAAGGAAGAAGAGTACGTTATCAGCGAAAGCGATTCTGCTTGCATGGTATGGGTCGGAAATACTACTTTTATGATGGGAGCAGAGGAAGAAGAAGACCAAAGTCCAATCCATGAAGTGGAACTCTCTTCGTATTTAATAGATGTTTATCCAGTAAGCATAGAACAATATCAAAAATTTTTACAGGCAGGAGGCTATCAATACCAGGGTTTTTGGTCAATAGAGGGATGGAAGTGGCGTATTACAAACAAGATTGAAAAGCCTGCTGGGTTTCCAGAAGATACATCAGCCCAGGCATATTTTCCTGTTACAGGTGTTTCATGGTATGAAGCTATGGCCTATGCTACCTGGGCAGGAAAACATCTTCCCACGGAAGCGCAATGGGAATACGCTGCCAGGGGGCAAGATCAGAGAACCTATCCCTGGGGAAACAAAAAACCCACAAACAAACTTGCCAACTATAAAGGACGCTCCAAAGGAACAACAGAAAGGAACAAATTCTCAGACTCTGTTTCTCCTCTTGGATGTTACGATATGGCTGGAAATGTATGGGAATGGTGCTATGATAGTTACGAAGAAAGCTATTATCAGAATTCTCCTCGACTTAACCCTATCGGCCCAAAAGAAGGTAAAGAAAAGGTTTGTCGTGGAGGATCATGGACTTATGAAGTAGACACACTAAAAGCATACTATCGTTTTAATGGCGATGCTACCCTGAGAGATAAAGCCTATGGCTTTCGTACAGCCAGAATCTTCTAGTGCAATATAGCCCTGGGCATAAATGCCCAGGACTGAACTGTACTCTGTTAGCGATGAGAATTAAATAACTTCCCCATCAGAATACACGAAGAAAAGCCTGTGCAGGCTAAGCAGTGCTATGTTAATAGCATCTGCTTGAGTCTGCGGGAGGAAATATGGAACTTATTTAATTCTTGTTCCTTATGTTCCCTGGATTTCCCTGATAGATTGAGCAACGCGAGTTCTGACATAGTCATCGCTATCCTCCATTGCCAGTTGAAGAGATTCAAGAGCTTCAGGAGATTTCCATCTGCCCAGGGCTTCTGCTGCACAGGCTTTTACGCTACTGCTCTTATCTCGCAGTGCTTTGCATATAACCTTAAGGCTGGCGGGTTCTTTGATTTCCACGAGTGCCCATATAGCTGCTCCTCTGACAAGAGAATCCTGGTCGCTTTCCACCAGATATTTCAGTGTGGGCAGGGCGGATGTGTCTTTGATCTTTCCTAATGCTGTAGCGGCATTTGTGCGTAAAAGGACGCTTGCGCTTTTCAGAAGAGAGATCAAGACAGGGACTTCTGTCATGCTTCCTAAAATTCCTACTGCGCTAGCAACAGCAGCACGCACTTCCTCTGGCTCATTATCATTTTTCAAAATTCTGAGCATTTGCTTTAGTCCAGAATTATCTCCTAGCTTGCTAATGGATTCTGCTGCTCTTTGGCGTACCTCTGTCGATTGATCGGAATTCAATACATTGAGTAAAATAGGTGATAGAGAGGGATTGCCTGTTCTTCCCAAAGCACGGACAGCAAGCTCACGAATACGGCGATCCTGGTCTTTGACTGCAATAGCGAGGCTGGAGGCCGCGATAGGCCCGCCCATTTTGCTCAAGGCTTTGGTGGCTGTCAGCCTTACCTGAGGATCATCGTCTTTAATAAGCTGATTGAAGGTCATAATCATCTTTTCATCGCTAATATTCGAGAGCAATTCGCTTACATTGCGTCTTATGGTAACACTGGGGTCTGCAATGACTTCCTTGAGGGCTGGTGCCATAGAGTTGTCTCCAATTTTCGCCAGAGACTCTATCGCCTTTAGCCTTACAACCTTGTCGCTGTCTTTCAGTTGTTCCAAAAGAACCGTAACGCAGTCCTGGTATGGGAAATAGCCTAAAGCCTCAGTGGCCAGCCTTCTTACTCTAGGGTCTTTGTCCCCAGTTCCCTTAGTAATCAGAAAGAGCCCTTGTTCGTCTTTGCGCTTTGCCAGAACACGGATTACCTGCAATCTCACTTCAGGGGTACCTGTATTGAAAATTTGTTGAAGCTGCTTTATAGAAAGAGTAGGGTCTAATGTAATCCTTTTGGATTTTGGCTCCTCCTGGGAAGATTTCTCTACATCATCATCCTGGTCTAGCTCATCATAGCTTTCTTTCTTGAGATTCTCCAAAATGCTCTTTGCTAGACGATAGGCATTGTCATAGGTTACGGCAATGGTTTGTTTATCTTCTGGATTGTTCGTAAATTCTAAAAAAATAATCTTCCCTTCTTGGGAAAGAGAAGCACAAGAAGCATTGTAAAACAAGATATTTTTTTTATTGATCATAGCTTTTATCCTTGGGATTGGTTGAGTTCTGACAGTGCTGACTTAGCAAGCCTTTTGGCTGTCAGTAAATCCTGCTGCATTTCCTGGTAGGAGAGAGAAGCCTTCTTGAAATTTTTTTCCTCCATGTACTTTAAAGTAAGCTTTAAATAGACTTCTGCCCTGTAAAAATAAGCCTGTGGCTTTTCAGGTTCTAAGGCAATGGCTACATCGTAATCTTTTAAAGAGCGAGAAAAGTTTTTTATCCCGCTATAAGCAAAACCACGATGACAATATGCGCTATAGTATTTAGGATCACAAAGAATTGCCATATTGAAAAATTTTAGAGCTTTATGGTATTTTTTCCACTTTACCCATATATCTCCACTGTGGTTCCATGCACGCACAGGATCTTGCTTTAAAAAGCAGATATAGCCATAAAAAACCAGTGCCTTTTTCCATTGTCCCTGTTTTCTGCAATCCTGAGCGACTGCAAACCACCTTTCAATATTTTCTTCTAATTTTTCTTTATCCCATACAAAAACTTTTTTTATCCATAGAAATATACTGTACAAGAAAGATAACCAGAAAATAGAAAGACAATCCAGGAGCTTTTTGATGCTGCCTTCCGATAAAGTAGTTTCTGATCTAACCTTTGTCTCTATGAAAGTGGAGGCTGTTTCACTTAAAATATCCTTGATTTTAGGAGAAAAAGGAGAAAGTGCTTTCAGGGTTTCCTCCATATCCTGGTATCGATTCTCAGGATTCGAAGCCATCATCTTTTCTACAATCCTGGCTAGATCATGGGGAACATTAGAATTCAGATCAGAGGCAGGAGCTATGCGGTCATCAAGATATTTGCTCTGGAGCATGGCACCCTGGCCTTGCTTTCGATGGATTTCCCGAAAAGGATTGATTCCTGTAAGCATTTCATAGAATGTAACCCCTAAACCATACACATCCATTCTTGGGTCTTGGGCGTTAGCATCGCTGAGCTGCTCAGGCGCACTATACTCTGGCGTGCCTAATGGCCCTGTGGCAGGGCATTCGGGAGATGTAGCGATACTGAAATCTGCCAGGACGACATTGCCTGCCTTATCTAGTAAGATATTGGCTGGCTTGACATCTCGATGCAAACACTGGTTTTTGTGCATATAGGATAAGGCACAGATGATTTGGACAGCAATCTGGACAGCATCTGGAATCTCTAGCGCACCTTTTTTATGCAAAACAGAGGCCAGATTGCCTCCTTCCATAAAAGGGGTGATAATATAGTGTACACTTTCCCCTTTCCATTCGGACTCTCCAAATTCACGGAAAGGCAGAAGATTAGGATGGGATAGCCGTGAAATGGAATGCAATTCCTTATGCACAAAGCGGAGTACATCTTCCCGATGGGAGAAAAAAATTTTTACGGCAACATCATCTTTGTAGTGGAGATCTTGAGCATGGTATACTTCTCCATGTGCACCCCATCCCAGCAATTTTTTGAGATGGTATCTTTGGGCAAACGGAATGTTTTCTGAAAGTTCTTTATCCATAGTTTCTGCTAAAAACAAAAAAATTTTCTTGACATAGAAAAAAAGATCGCTATAATTCTTGTGTTCTTTATAGAAAAAATTGCGGACAAAAGCAAATGCTATTGTACACAAAATTTTTCTATCAAAATGGATAAGCGGGTGTAGCTCAGGGGTAGAGCTCTAGCTTCCCAAGCTAGGAGTCGAGGGTTCGAAGCCCTTCACCCGCTCCATTTCATCCTTTTCTCCTTTCTTTTTATCTTCTTATCACCCCTCTTAAATGAATACAACCATCTGGTAGCATTAGAGGGATGAACTTTATTCGTTACGGATCTCCTCTCCGTAACGACCTATTTTCTATCCCATTGCCGCCACAAAATTTCCCCCTTATAGTTAATGGTATAGGAAATTATAGTTTTGTCTTAATCATTATCTTAATCGTAATCGTCATATATGTTAAGTTTTAAAATTTTGTCTTGCAACAGATTGTAGCCGCAGGGTTGCGCCGA
>CALKWO010000203.1 GCA_938003875.1 uncultured bacterium | reverse complement strand
TGTGGTTTAAATCGCATATTATTTGACTCTGTATGCAACGCAAGTGAGAAGTACTGTAATCATTTTTTTTCTTTTATTTTTTTGATCCAGCCTTGTATCTCGTCTCGATAGGGAGAGTTTTTTTCCAATGCTTTTTCAAAATCTGCCAAGGCTGCTTCTTCATTTTTTAGACGATAGTTGTTGCAAGCTCTAAGGTAGTATGCTTTAGACAAATCCGCATTCAGCCCAATAGCGAATTTACAGGTTTCCACAGCTTCCGTATAATTTTGCATATGGGCTAGCGTTATAGCACGATTGCAATAGGCATCATAGCATTTGGGGTCTAGAGAAATCGCCCAGTTGAAATCCTCTAAAGCTTTTTCATATTCTTTTAGAACATCGCAGTAGATGATCCCTCTTGCCAAATAGGCTTCGAAATAATTTCTATTATTCTGGATTGCATTGCTATAAGATTCTGCGCTCTTAGGATAATTTTTGAGTCTGCTATATGCTACTCCCATATTATAATAGGCAACAGGCTTGCCTGGTTCTATGTGCAGTACTTTTTCAAAATCCTGGATGGCCTTTTGATGTTCTCCTAGATGATTGGAATAAAGCGCACCTCTTCCCAGATAGGAAAAAGGGCATTCTTCTAATGAAATAGCGTTGCTGTAAGCAGCTAGAGCTTCCTGGTATCTTTTCATATTTCGGAGAATTTCAGCCTTAATCCTGTAATAGTCATGCACTCTAGGCTCTAAAAAAATAGCTTTTTCTATATCTTGCAAACCAATGGAAGGTTCGGACATATACAAATAGACTTCAGCACGAAGAGAATAGCAATCTGCATTTTTTGTGTCCTGACTCAAAAGACGATTTATAAACGAAAGGGCTTTTCCAAATTCTTTATTTTTAATATAAGATTTTACCCTCTTTAAGTCCTTGGAGGAAAGTTTCTCTTCTTTCTCCAGTTCTGTTTCTGTATTTTGTGTTTTGCTCTCTTGATTTATAACTTCCAATGCAGATAGACCCTTTTTTTTAACAGTTACATAAAGATCTCCAGGCCCATATTGAAAAAGAAAAATACAAAAAAGAGTTAGAAAAAGGAAAACTCCTATAAACAAAGAAGGCTTCCCTATTTTTTTATATATTTTAGATTTCTCTCTATATTGACTGGTCTTGGTATTTCTCATGGCATTCCGTAGGTCTTTTGCCATAAGAGAAGCACTTCGATAGCGATCTTCTGGCTTTTTAGCCATCGCCTTTTGGCATATAGAAACCATAGAAGAGGGCAGTTTGAGCTGATATTCTGACAATAATACGGGTTCTTCATTTATAATTTGGTGAAATAGAAGCCCTAATGTTTTCTCCGCAAAAGGCAAATTCCCTGAAAGTAACTGATAAAGAACTGCTCCTAAAGAATAAATATCGCATCGGAAGTCCACGTTGCTGGCACATGCTACTTGCTCTGGAGACATATAAAAAGGAGTTCCCAGAATAGAGCCTGGCTCAGTAAGATTTTGGTTAGCAGACATATCTTTAGCCAGCCCGAAATCGGTTAGCCAGGGACGCTCTTCATCATCAATAATAATGTTGGAAGGCTTTATATCTCTGTGTATTATGGAATTCTGGTGTGCATAGTGCAATGCTTCTGCAACAGGAATTAAAATTTTACAGGCCTTTCGATAAGAAAGAGGCAAAGAAAATTGATCCAAACCCTTTCCTTTTATAAAGCCCATAACATAGTAAGGCTTTTCTTCTTCCCATCCGATTTCATAGACAGGGACTATGTTGGGATGCGAAAGCTTTTGCAAAGTACTTGCTTCCCTTAAGAACCTTTGTACCATAGCATCTTGGGATTTGGCTTCATAGGTCAGCCTTTTGATAGCTACTATCTTTTGACTAGAGGGATCATATCCTTTATATACGATTCCCATACCTCCTCTGCCAAGTTCGTGTTCCAGGATATATTTTCCAAACTTCTTCCCTTGAATCCCCTGGATGCAAGGAATTCCGTCTTTTATAAAAACTTCAAAAATACCTTCTGGAACTTCACTCTGTTTTTCCCGCAAGGCACCCAAGGATTCAGGACTGAAAACTTTTTTGCTTAGCAAAAATTGAAAAAAATTTTCCTGAGAAAATTTTTTCATCCATATTGCCATACATTCATTCGCCTGCTCCAGGGTAAATTTTTTCCAATAAACTGCTGCCAGCAAGAATTGCAAATACGCTTTTATATCCTTAGAGGCTACATGCTCTTTTGTTGCCTGTCTGTCATTTTTTTCGTAAGATATAGCAATTTTTGTGCTATCGTAGGATACGGTTGTATTGGAATCAGCGACAGGGCTTACAAAAGCAACAGTCTTATCAGAACTGGATACATCACCCTTTCGATACTCCATTTTTTCCCCTTTTTGAAATATTTACACTCCAACATCCCTGCCATCATATCAAATAGAGCAAAAAAACGCAAAAACTTTCTTTGCTCTATTGAAATTGCAGTTAAAAATCCTTTAGCCTTTCTTTTGTCCACGCAGGTTTCCAATTTTCGGGGAAAAAAGCCTGGCATGAATCAGGAATTTTGTTTTCCATCTTCTGAAAAACGCTATAGGTAAGCTCCAATAGCTCGTTTTCTATATAAAGTCGGAATTTTTCTAAATCTTCAGGATTAGAAATGTCTGGTGCCCAGTAAGGGCCTTGCGCATCAATCACAATTTTATTAAAGGGAAGGGGAATCATAGTTTTGTCCCAGGTGGGCAGCAGACATTTTCTTTTGGCCCATACACGTAAAAGAAAAATAGGGCATTTGCATTCGTTAGCGATAACTACAGCACCATGCTTGAGGCGATATGCAGGGCCTGAAGATCCGTCTACCGTGATTCCAGCAGGAGAATACTGGCTTTCTTTAAAATCAGCGATGAAATCTTCCAGAATTTTTTTGTGGCGTTTTTTTCCTTTGCTGCTTCCACCACGCCATATTTTTTTATAGCCAAACAGTTCCAAAATCCTGGCAATGATTTCTCCTGCATCCCCAACGCTTGCCATGGTAATAGGCTGGAATCTTTTATATGCCCAGGGCACATTGAATACATCCTGGTGCCATAAAACAGCAACACATTTATGAGGATCTTTTTCCTGTAAAAACTGAAACATGATATCACTCATATCTACTACTTTGCTTGTCCAAAGAACAAATCGGATATACAGATAGTATACATAAGGCAAAGTATGTTTAGCGACCATCAGAAAAAAACGATTTCGTACTCTTTTCCATTTGAATTTTTTTTTCGGTTCTGTTACTTGTTCTTCCATTTTTTCTTTCTTTATATTTTTTTTCCATATAAAATACCAGATTGGTTTGGTCCAATAAAATCCAGTCTCTGAATTTCCACAATCCCGACATTTTTCATCTTTTCTCGGATTTCTTCTTCGCTATAGCTTCTGCCTTCCTTTGTATTCACAAGCATGTTCAAAGAAAAAAGGCTGGCAAAAAGAGGCTGTGTTTTGGAAGAATCCAGAAAGAAATCGTGAATCAGGATTAGTCCTCCTGGAGAAAGAGCATTTACTGCCTTTTCTAAAATAGCCTTGCATCCTTCTTCTCCTTCGGCATGAAATATATGAGAAAGCCAGGCTACATCATAAGACCCAGGAATTACATCTTTTAGATAATCGCCACCTATGAAACGAACTCGTTGAGAAAGCCCAAATTGTTCAATAGTTTTTTGGGCAAATTCCCTGCTTCCTGGTAAATCGTAGATAGTACCATAAAGTTGTGGATTAGCAAGGCAAAACTGGATGCAATAGGTTCCTGGTCCTCCCCCTAAATCCAGCAGCTTCTTTCTGTCGGAAAGAGGAATCTGTCTAGCCAGGCCTGGAGCAATCATCATGGCAAGATTGAACATTCCCATCAAAAAATTTTCTCTTTCTTCCTTGCTATGGCTGTGGATGCGTGTTGGCATACCTGTTTTTACTGCCTTATCCAGTTTATTCCATCCCTCCACAAGCTGAGCATGATGTTGTATCATATAGCCTAAATACTGGGGGGAATCTTTAGAAAGGTAGGTCTTTGCTTCTTCTGTATTTTGATAGAAGCCATCATGTTTTTCCAAAAGCCTCATTCCGCATAGAGCATCCAGAAGAATTTCCATTCCTCTGGGATCGCTTTCGCATTTTTGGGCAATTTCCTTTGCGTTGAATTTTTCTTTGCCAGGCAAAGTAAAAATATCGAGTTTTACAGCAGCATGCAAGGCAAAAGTCTGCCAATAGCTGCCTGAAGTTTCTAAAATTTTTCGTGAAGTCCATGATTCGCTCATAGCAATTCCTTGAAATATTTTTTAAATCTTTGAAAATCCATTTCATCCTAAACTAAATTCTTATTTGTGTTTATCTGTGGTTCTCTTTAAAAATCGAAAGAGTTCACTTACAAACTGCAGAATAAATGTTGTTGAACATATTTCAAGAGAAGATATAAATAGTGCCTTCTTTAAAAGTATGCTAGAACAGCAAAATGGAGTAGATGCTATTGCCATAGCACTACTCATTTTGCACAGGATCATTTTGACCAATACAGATTATCTAAAAATTTCTGATTTTTTTCAATGATAAAATTTAGCATTTCCATCTATAGTTTCCCATTCAAGAGGATAAAAATATAGGCTATCAAAGAGAGTAAGAGAATGATTCCTGAACAAAACAAAAGTAAATGACCAGCCTTTTGCTCTCCTCTTGTTACAGGAAAGTGCTTTTTTTCTGGCACAAAAATCCTGCCTTTTTCAAACATTTCCAAATAGGAGCTATAGGGTAAGCTTCCATTCTGAAGTACACTTAGAAAAAGCATGGCTGTCTCTAAAAGACGGGATTTTGAAAAAACGCCATCGGCTTTTTCTTTGAGGGAGTCATATTCTAAATCATCTTGCATTTCACAAAAAATCGCAGGCTTGTTATCAAAGGCTTTTCTTTCCTGCGTCAGAGACAAAAGTATGTCTAAAATTTTTGTTGTATCCCTGTCAGGTACTAAAGAATTTTTTGATAGGATAAAAATATATTGAATAGAAGAAAATACAGGATTTTTTGCATACTCATCGGAGGAAAAAAAATTTTCCCAGGATTCTTTCTGGCTGGAATCTATAGGAAGGAAATGGAAGAAATCAGGAAATTGCTGGCTATCAAGAAAAGCCCAGTCCATAGTATCTGTGAAAAAAATTTGCGGTTTCATCCCTAAAAAAGAAACTGCATTTATTATGGTTTCCAACGTACCATACAATGGGTTGCATACTAAAATAGAAAATTTTACATTCATCTTTATCCCTTACAAAAAAATTTTCCAGTTTCATACTGGATTTTCTCTTTTATTTTTGATAGCATATCCATGCGTATTTTATTTCTATCACACCTTGTATCAATAAATTTATAGGCTTATCTTGACAATGTCACCTTTTGATGAAAAAAATACGGATAGCATTCCTCTGGAAAATCCAGGAACAAGAACAATACACTTAACAGAAAGTGTTATTAAAGAGCATAGCTATCGTCCTTCTTCAGAATATTCGTCTTCTTCGAATTTTCAGAATATTTTAACTGGAAAATACTTAATCCGCAATCAAATTTGGGATTTTCCTTCCAGCAGTGATGCTCTGAGAATAGGAAAGCTTCTTGGAAAAGGAGGATATGGCGAAGTATATGAAATATATCACATCATGAGGCCAGAGCAAAAATTTGCTCTAAAGATACCTGGACCGCCATTGGGATTGACAAAAGGCTATATCCTAAATGAAATTCAGAAATTAAAGACTTTAAATAAACCTGGAAACTATCATATACCTAAGATTAAATATGGTTTTTTTTCTCTTTTTAAAGAGCAGATTCCCTACTATATTACTCATATTTTTAGCCCTGCAGAAAGATTGTTTCCTAATTTTAGCTCTAATCTGCCTATAGATCCCTTGATAACTCTAGAAATTTTTTATATGATGGCTTTAGGGCTTAAGTATATTACTTCCCACCATATCGTTCATAATGATATTAAGCCAGAAAATTTTATGTTCTTGCATGGCCTTCCTGTAATTACAGATTATGGTACGGCAAGAAGCTATAGCGAAATCAACGAAGTAGAATTAGAACGATTGGAAGGACGTTTGCATGGAACACCTGTATGGCTACCACCAGAATTAATTTCTATCCAAAAGCAGGAAAATAAAGAAGAAATCTATTTCAATTTAAGCAAAGTAGGCCAGAAAACAGATGTGTGGGGTTTAGCATTGGTTTTAATGCGATATCTTATTGGGCAAAGTCTATTCCATGATGTACCTCTTACGTATAAAATACCAGATATTTTTTATATCACGTACCAGCAATTCTATGATGCTAAAATAATCCAAAGATATCGCCAGCATGTCTATCGCAAATTATACCGTCTGTATGAATCTCATTATCCTTTTGAAGAAACAAAGATTTTTCTTCCTAAACTAAAAAATATGCTGTTTGAAGGAGAATCTTGTTTTGAAGAAAAGATCAGAAATTTTATCTCTTCTTTAGGAGAAACAGAGGCAGGGCAAGAGACACCTATAAATTCAAGCAGACTATTGATAAATCAGATAGTCGCCAAGAAAATGAAATTAAGGCAAAGACAGCATTCCGATTTTGAAATCAAAGAGTTTTTTCTTCAGTCTTTTTTAGACTTCTATGATATGTGTTTGGCTCCATTACAAGATAGGATCAAAATTTACACTCTGGTTGATACTTTAGAGGTAATTTTTCCAGGAATGGCAATGGATTGCCAAAAAAAAGTTCATAATACTATATTAGAACCTTTGATCTCCATGGAAAATAATGATTAAGCAGATTTTTTAATCTAAAATAAGGAGGCCTGGCCATTGCTACGGAAATGGTTTTAGAAACTTATTTAAAAGACATCAATAAAATCAAACTTCTTTCTTCCAAAAAAGAAAAAGAGCTGGCAAAAAAAATAGCAAAAGGAGATAAAAAGGCTAGGGAAGATATGGTAAAAGCCAATCTCCGTCTGGTTGTGAACATCGCTAAAAAATATACAAACTGCGGATTGCCTTTTCAAGATTTGATTGAAGAAGGAAATATAGGTTTATTGAAAGCAGTAGAACGCTTTGATCCTGCGCACAATTGTCGTTTTTCAACGTATGCTACATGGTGGATAAAGCAGTCTATACTAAGGGCATTAACAGACAATAGTAAAGTAGTCAGGATACCTTCGTATATGAGAGAGGTTTTGAACAAGGCAGAAAGTGTGGCAGAGAGTCTTACGCTGGAGAAAGGATTGGCTCCTACAATCAGAGAAATTGCTTCTTATTTAGAGAAAGAGCATGGCCCTTTCACAAAAACAGAAAATATTTTGAAGCTGTCTTCCAGCCTTGCACACATCCAAAGTCTGGATAAAATCTGCGAACAGAAAGAAATCATCGAAGATCCCAATGCACATCAGGAAACTATGAATGCAGAGGATGTGGAAAGGCTTCAGGTGTTGCTCAAAACATTGGATGAAAAGAAACAACAGATTTTAAAAATGCGGTTTGGCTTGGAAAACCATGGGCCTTTTACTTTACAGGAAATCAGCAACCGTGTGGAATTGTCCAGAGAGCGAGTTCGCCAGATTATCAAAGAATCCCTGGCACAACTACGCCTTTTGATACACAAAAAAGATTCTTGAGGCTTGTGTAAAAAGCCTTTTAAGAGTCGTTATCTTTGCAACGATTTGTAGCCGCAGGGTTGCGCCGAAAATGACGATCTATTCGGAAAAGACAACCTTCAGCGCAATCCCTGCGTCTTTTGCCAATAGAGACTAACTGAACCGAATCTTTTTAAGTGAGCCAGTTCAAGGGCATTGACCAAAGACGCAGGGATTGCGCTGGCGTTAGACTTTTGAGCAGACATGACTTTTTCGGCGCAACCCTGCGGCTACAATCTGTTGCAAGACAAAATATTAAAACTTAACACTCATGTTTTAATCTTTATCGTCCTCTTTTTATTTCATTTTTTTTACTGCTCGAAATCCAGTACTTCCTTGTTGTTTTTTCAGTTTTGCAACAACCCCGCCATGGTAGATTACAATATACGCGCTGTTTTTGTCTTGCTCCTCCGATGTCCACCAATAGATTACAGGAGAATAGATGTCCCATAGAGGGCTTTCCTTGTCAGGAGGGAACTGGTAAGATGCCTCTTGATTCTCTGAGTTCCATTTTCCCTGGCAATTTTGATTATTACGAGTCAGAGAGCATACGATTTCTTCTATTTTGGGGAGTCTCCAGATATTTTGAGGTGTCTCGGCAAGCTCTTTTCCATCTTCTTTCAGATAGGCGCAGCGTCGATTCGCTTCTTCCCAACTCACAGATTCTTTGGGCCAGCCTGGGCCTCTTGGTGCCCAAAGTAAAGAAATATTGTTATTTCCCTGTATTACTCTGGCTTCATAGTTCCCATCATAATTACGTCGGCTAACTCGTATTCCCATCTTTACTGAAATAGTAAGGCATATCAGAAGAGGGATTCCAGCCACTAAAAAAAGTGCCAGCTTACGATTTTTCCACTGCCCAAACCAACAGAATATTGCAATCAGAAGCAAAGGAAGAGTCAAAGGCAGCCAGCTTAAAATGACCTGGATATTGATCTGCCGAGTGGATAGTATCCAATAGCTGAACCATGCACCTAGTGATAAATAGAGCATAGCCCCAATTCTAGGCAAAAAAATGGCAATAACGCTAAGAATTATGGAAACTATCATAAAAGAAAGATATTGAACTACCATCACCAAAAGATTTTCCTGCAAGGTAGCATAGTGCCAGCCTTCATGAAAGTTTTCAATGCTTCCCCAGAACGCCCAAAAGCAAGAAATCAAGCTTGCCATAATCACCGCTAACCAACCTAAAATTTTACTCTTGCGCATTTCCTTGTCCTTTCTAAAAAGCAAGCACTGTCAGAGCAGTGCTTACTTTAAAATTTGTCAGAACTTGTTTTTATTTCAGCCAGCGAGCGAACCATTCATGAACATGGCTCCACCAAAGTCTGGAGTTTTGAGGCTTGGCAATGAAATGGCCTTCGTCTGGGAAATAAAGCAATCGGGAAGGAACGCCTTGTCTCTGCAAGGCTGTAAACATCTGTAACCCTTGTGATATAGGCACTCTAAAGTCTAGCTCACCATGAGTCACCATAGTAGGTGTTTCAAATCTTGCTGCATGACGAGAAGGAGAAAAGCGGACATACTGGTCATTATTGTTATATGGAGTACCTCGGAATTCCCATTCAGGAAACCAAAGCTCTTCTGTGCTTCCATACTTAGAAAGCAAATCAAAAACTCCTGCATGGGAGATAAGACATTTGAAACGATTTGTCTTGCCAGCAATCCAGTTAATCATATATCCACCATAGCTCGCTCCTGCAGCACCGACTTTGTTGGCATCCAGGAAAGAAAATTTTTGGATGGCAGCATCTAAACCAGACATAAGATCCTGATAGGGTGCTCCACCCCAGTCCCCAGTTACTGCATCACAGAACTTCTGTCCATATCCTTTTGATCCTCGGAAATTGACTGCGATCACAACATATCCAGGGGAAGCAAAAAGGGAAAGGTTCCAGCGATAGTGGAAATCATCCGACCATCCCCCCTGAGGGCCTCCATGAATCAAAAAAACAACGGGGTATTTCTTTTCAGGATTGAACATAGGAGGTTTAACCATAACTCCTTGTACTCTCCATCCATCAAAGCTTTCAAACCAGAAATCCTCTATAGGATTCATTTCGAGTTTATCCAGGAGAGGCTTATTGACAAAGGTAATCTGTTTGAGGTTGTTTCCTTCTGGATCACAGGTAAAGATTTCATAAGGCATATTGACTGCTTGCTTGATGAATACCAGCGTACCATCACAAGCGACTTTCATCTTGGCATTGTAATTCTGGTCATGAATCTTTTCTACAGGGCCGCCTTCGATTTTGACACGATAGATGGAATTACGATAATGATTGTTGCTAAGGAAATAGATATAACCATTGGGTGCAAAAACAGGAAAATCCACATCGCGATCAAAATCTTCTGTCAGATTGACAACCTTACCATTTTCTAAAGACATGAGCATCAACTCAGTTTGATCTGCTTCAAAACCTTCTCTAGCCATGCTAAGATAGGCAAGGTATTTTCCATCGGGAGATAAAACAGGGCTATGGTCGTTGCCACGATTTTTTGTTATAGCCTGGATTTCTCCTGTGCTGACCTGCGCACAAAAAACATCGTTGTTTGTAGAAATAGCGACCATTGGATCTATATTTCTTACAAAATAAAGCTTCTGGGAATCAGAAGAAAGGGCATAGTCTTGCTCTCCACCCAAAGAAATAGGGGGAGTATTGTAAGCCCCTGGTGTCAAATCTTTTGCATTTTCTCCAGTGGAACTCATGATGAAGGCATGTCGGAATTTTCCGTCCGTCCAATGGTTCCAATGGCGATAAAGCAGGCTATCAATCACTCTTGCTTTTACTTTGGATGCTTGTTTAGCTTTGTTGATCGCAGCAGTTTCTTCGAGGCTCTTCTCTGGATATACAGAAGCGATAAAAAGAAAATGTTTTCCATCTTGTGACCATACGAATTCTTCAACATCCACGGGGCAATTGCTGGCCTGCTCGATTTTATTATCTTCAACCTTTAGAGTAAAAATCTGGCTCAAATCATTTGCTTCACTAAGAAAGGCGATCTTGCTTCCATCAGGACTCCATCTTGGGTTGGATTCACTGGAAGGGGTACTTGTGAGTTGTTTCGGTTCTCCCCCTGCGAGAGAAACCATCCATAGATCGCTGTTGCCTTTATTGGCTTCTAAATCATAGCTAGTAAGAGTATAGACAACAAACTTTCCACACGGAGAAACCTGAGGGTCTGAAATTCTCTTCATCGCCCATAAATCTTCTAACGTGATAGGCCTTTTCTGTGCAGCCA
>CALKWO010000202.1 GCA_938003875.1 uncultured bacterium | reverse complement strand
AACCACGGATGAACACAGATAAACACGGATAATAATTTTTTTTCATAATATTGTGATTACTTGATAGTTTTGTGAATTTTAAACCACAGAGGCACAGAGAACACAGAGAAATATATTCAAGATATAAATTATTATCAAATAAAAGTTTAGCTCTCTGCGTCCTCTGTGTCTCTGTGGTTAATGTATAATATAAATTGATTCCTTGTAAATTATTTGTGTTTATCTGTGTCTATCTGTGGTTCGTTCCCCTAACCATTAAATACGCCAGTTAAAGGATATTTACCAAATCACCAGCGCAATCCCTGCGTTTTTGGTCAATACCCTTTAACTGGGCCACAATCCGTTATTCTTTATTTTTAGGAACGAGTGCCATAACGCGAAAGCCTATTTCTTCTGCAGTGTAATATTTTGGGTAAACCATAATATTTTGAATCTTAAAAGACTCAGGATAAGGCAACTGCCAGTTCCCACCACAGGCTATGGCAAAAAGGTAGGCTCCTTGAAAATCATCCTGGCACCATTCACTGATATTCCCTCCCATATTCTTTATTCCATAAGGGCTTATATCAAATTTCGTCTCATGGGCTTTTAGCATTTTTTTCTGTAAAGTTGGTAAGAGGAAAAATATATCATAAAAGTTTCCCCATGTATATTCTCTTTTATCTACATTTCCTGCTATCCATTGCCATTCTTGATATGTAGGGAGGCGGTATAGGACAGTGTTATTGGATTTTTGGGTAAGCCATCGGCAATATTCGCTTGCATCTTCCCAGGATATTCCTGTTACAGGATAGGAAAGCTCTACATTGGCGACAAAGCCATCCCTTTTGTACTCCCAGATTTTTTTCTGCCTTATTCTGGGGATGTATGCCAGCTTTCCTGCATTTTGCCATTGGTTATATTGGTGTATAGTATTAGGATCATTCAAAAATTTTTGATATTGGGCGCATGTTACCTCTGTTATGCCAATATAATGGTCGTATTTCTCTGAGCCTGGAATTTCGACATAAGAAAAATCTTTGAGTAATGGAGATTCTTCCAGGAGATTTAGCTTGATATTTTTCTTTTCTTTGGGAGAAAGTTTTATCAAAACTTTTTTGGGGATATGCTGTTTTTCATCAACAACGATAAGATAATAGCCTGAAGGCAAGAGCGGTGTTTCCAAAGGCGTTTGCCCCAGATAGCTGTTTGGGTTCAACTCCTGCATGGCAAGGGATTCTAAGAAATTCGCTTCTTTCTCTTTCCCTTCAGGAATTTTTTCTATCCATGTATAAGGTATTGCCATTTTTTGCAAGCATAGATCTTGTATTGCAAAGAGATATACGCTGCTTTTTTCAGGAGCAGATTCTATAAATATTTTACCCCCTTCTTGCGAGGAAGATATTTTCTCTTGTTTCAAACGGGAAAGAAGTTCTATAAAAGAAAATGGAAAATTTTTCTCCTCTTTTTCCATGATCTCGGAATGTATCTGGGCGATTCCCTGAAATGCACTCATGTTGAATGGTTCTAATAGCATAGCTTGTAAAAAATTCTGGGAAGCATGAAATATATTCCTTTGGTTCTGTTTTTTTAGATCAATACAACGTTGTATATCCCAAAGGCTGTCTTTTTTCGCCTGGTACTCTGATATAGATTGGAAAAATTTTAACTTTTCTTGATATTGATCTTCTGTGTTTTTTTTATCTTTTTGATATTTTATAAAAAGATTTGTTCCTTCTTCTATATGCTTGGATACCAAAGAAGAGAGGGTTTTCTGGATAGTCTGATGTATTTCCCTGTCATGAGAAGCTTCTTTAAAAAAGGATAGTGCAGAAAAATAATTTTGTTTTTCCAGCCATTGCATGCCAATCTTGTAGTTTTCTTTTGCTTTTTTAGATACAAAATATTCTTTGATATAAACAGCCCCGATGAAAGAGAAAAAGAAAATAGCAAAGCTTGTTATACTCAGAATCAACGCAGAATTGCGGCGTATCCTTTTCCAAACTTTTTTGGCAAAATTGACTGGCTTTGCCTTGATTCCTTCACCATAAAGAAAACTATCTATATCATCGGCCATCTCCTTTGCAGTCTGATAGCGATAGTCAGGGTCTTTTGCCATGGCTTTGAGGCAAATGGTTTCTATGTCAGGATGCAAGCCAGGCTTGAGCTTTCCAGGCGGTATAGGTTCCTGGGATATAACAGCAGAAATCACTGCACCTACTGTATTCCCTTCAAAAGGTGGGCTTCCTGCAAGGACTTCATAAAGAACAGCACCCAGGGAATAAATATCGCTTCGCGCATCCAGGTTAGCACTTCCCTTGGCCTGCTCAGGAGACATATACGATGGGGTTCCAATGGCTTCGCCACTCTTGGTAAGCCGACGACTGTCCATGCTATTTGTGCCTTTTGCCAGACCAAAATCGGTAAGCAAAGCATGCTTGTTTACATCCAGAATAATATTTCCTGGTTTGACATCACGATGGATTACCCCTTGACTATGAGCATAGTCAAGGGCCAGGGCAATTTCTCTTATGATATTCAGTTTTTCTCTTAACTGAGATGTGCTTTTTTTGAGATATTCAGAGAGTGTCTGCCCTTCTACAAAATCCATCGTAAAATAGGGAACCCCATTTTCATTTCCAGCATCGTATATAGTAACGATATTCGGATGAGTAAGCCTTGCAGCGAGGCGTGCTTCTCTGTGAAAACGCTGTGTTTCTTCGAGAGGAGCATTTTCCCATGCTTTCAGCACTTTGAGGGCAACAGGCCTTTTTAATTTAGCATCCCATGCCTTGTAGACAACCCCCATCCCCCCTCTAGCGACTTCTTCCAGAATGCGATAGGGTCCAAATTTTTCGGGAATGTATCCTTCTACCAATCTAACTGCACCATCTTTGAAAGCAATCTTCCACTTTTTTTCTTTGGAAATCAGATCATCCCATCCTGTTTCTTTTAGCTTTTTTTCTATTTCCCGATGAATTTTTACGAAGCGATCCACGGGAATATAGTGATTTTTCACCATAATCTGACCGATGAGCAAATTTTTATTTGGGGTGCTGCTGTTTTTGAGTTCAGATTGCTCTAAAAAGCATTGGTTCACATCTTCCAGTTTACAAAGATTTTCCGATAAAGCCTGGCAGGCAAAAAGAATATCTTTTTTTCTTTCTTCCGAGAGCATGAAAGAGGAAACTTCTTGACTCTTGGCTTTGAGAGCGTCTTGATACTTTGTTTCTTCTGAAAGGGTAAAATTTTTTTCCAAAGCACCAAGCATAGATTGCATGTAGTGCAGGCATTCTGCTGTAAGAAGATTAGACGAAACCAATTCTTGTATCAGATTGTTTTCTTTAGTATTCAGAATAAGATTACTGATGTCGTCCATCATCCTGGACGACACCATCCCTGATGCCTGGAGAATAGATGTAATCTGGTTTGCAGAAATATTTGCCATTCTATACTGCCTTTCAAAAAAAACAAAACGAATAGAGTACAGAGAGTTTTTCGCTTTTAAACCAAAGATAAACATCGTCAAAATAACACAATCCCCATTATTTTTCAAGGGAAATAATCTCTCTGTTTGTCTGTAGCTCGTATAACTTTTTGTATAGACCATTTGCCCTGAGCAAGTCTTCATGAGTGCCTTCTTCTATCTTCAGCCCTTTTTCTAAAACAATGATTTTGTTTGCATGAGATATGGTAGAAAGGCGATGGGCGATTACCAGAGCCATACGTCCTTCCAGCATGGCTTTCATCCCCTGCTGTATCCATTTTTCTGTAACAGGATCAACAGAACTTGTAGCCTCATCCAGGATTATGATTTCAGGGTCTAGTACCATAGCCCTTGCAAAGGAAAGCAGTTGCCTCTCTCCAAGAGACAGATTTTCTCCTCTTTCTGTAAGCATAGTATTGTATTTTTGCGGAAGATGCTCGATGAAAGAATGGGCATTTACGAGCTTTGCTGCTTGTATAGCCTTTTCATCGGAAATTTCATCATTCAAAAGCTTCAGATTTTCCATAATAGTACCTGGAAAAAGGTAAACTTCCTGGAGAACGAGGGCCAGCTTAGACCTGAGTGCTTGTATAGAAAATCTCCCTATAGGTATCTGGTTTAAGGCTATTTCTCCTTCCAGGGGATCATAGAATCTCATGATTAAGTTAGCGATGGTAGATTTTCCTGCACCACTTGGGCCAACCAGCGCAACTACATCTCCTTGCTTCATACTAAAAGATACTTTTTGGAGAGCCAAAGTGTCTTTTTTATAGGCAAAGGAAACATCTTTAAATTCCAGAGTTTCCGCTTTGCCTACAATAGAAACAGGATTTTCAGGATCAAGTATGTCAGGCTTTCTGTCCAGAATGCTAAAAAGCCTTCCTGCACTTACAAAAGAACGCTGAATGATGCTGACAAATTCGCTGAATTCTCGCATAGGCCCATAAATTCGCTTGACATATTCGACGAACATAATAAAGCCACCAATGGTCATGATGCCTGCTAATACGTTCTTTCCACCTACAAAAAAAACAATGGCAACTGACAGGATTTCCCCTAAAGTAAAAATGCTATGATACAATCCATAATGAATGAGAGAAACTTTAGCTTCCAGATTGCATCTTTCCATACTTTTCTCATAAAGCCTTTTTTTTATACTTTCTTCGTAAGAAAAAATTTGTATCGTGGTGATGCTCTGGATATACTCTGTCACAAATCCCAATATTTTAGAAAACAGCCTTCTGCATTCCAGGTAAAGTTTTTTTAAGTATTTTATTACAAAATAGTTGCTGATGCAGATACAAAAAATAATCGATAAGATGATACAAGATAGCTTATAATCATTAAGAAATAGAATTATAATGATAGCGAAAAAAGTGATGATAGTCCTAAAAATATCCAGAGAGATATTAGAAAACAATTGGTTTAAAGTTTCTGTATCGCTCTCCACTCTAGCAATCAATTTGCCTGGTGCTTGTGAATGAAAAAAAGCTAGAGACTGGCTGAGAATATGATCGAAAATATCTGCTTTGATCTGGCTGACAATCTCATAACCTACTTTGGTGATGCTTAAACCTTGCAGAATAGAAAGACTATTGCTCAGAAGAAAAAAGAAGAGATATAGCACAGAGCTGAAAAGGATATTCTTAAATCTGCCTGAAGGAATATCTCTATCTATGATTTCTTTAAGTATCAAAGGAAGCGATATATTGATAGCAACGATGATCCCCATTAAAGAGAGGCTGAATAGAATGGATTTCCAGTGCTTGGAGAGATAGGGCAAGAGTCTTCGGAAAATTTTGCTATTTTCTAATTCTATTTTATGTTCATTTTCTTCATTGTCGTAATAATCGTCTATGTGAAAGTGCATTTATTTTTGCTTTTCTATTTCCCAGGGCGTTGCTACAACGCTGTTAAATTAAGATTGTAGCCGCTCCGTTAGTCTCTATTGTCAAAAGACGCAGGGATTGCGCTGAAGGTCGTTTTTTTCCGAATAGGTGGTCATTTTCGGCGCAACCCTGCGGCTACAAATCATTGCTATGTAAGTTATTATTGCTTAATGCATATGATAGGTTTATACTACCCTGGCAAGGGCGATTTCGCCGAGGACAACAGGGCAAGTCAAGGAAAAATTCTGTAAAACTTCTGGATGAACTTCTCCTATCCAGCCACTAAGATCATTGGACAGAGCGACCTTTGCAGCTCTCCCCTGTATGAAAGAAGGATGCTCCAGTGCCTGGTATTCGCCTGTGATGCCTAGTTCGCGCATAGCAGAGTCTACAATGGAACGCCCGTATGCATAGCCCATGTTTTCTCCCATAACGGCAAATCCAAGATGTCTTTCTTCTCTGGCCTTGTTGTAGTTGGTTTCATCCATGAGAACGATGTTTCCTAGCTCAAAATACCTTTGTGGCAGAGGCTTTATACGATTCTTCGTCAGGGCTTCTAAAAGTCCACTCATGAGGTGAGCCCTTACGATATTGTATTCTGCTGTCTTGGGGTTGAGAATAATAGCATGATCTTTTCCAGGCTCACAGCGCATTTTTTGGAAATGGTTTTCCTGCGTTGTAATGACCAGCGAGAAGATTTCATCGAAACCAAGGCCTAGCATGATAGAACGAGCTACATTGGCAATCTTTTCTTCTGGCCTTTCTTTCCCAATCGTCATGCTTTGAACAAGAGGCAAAGGCATACGATGGTAGCCGTAGGCTATAGCAAGGTCTTCAAAGACATCTACTTCATGCTTCATGTCTGTACGGAAGGCAGGATAGCCCAATTGATAATCGGGAGCATCGCCTTTTACAGAAAAACGCATTCTTCCAAGATAGTTTTTTGCTTCTTCGTTTGTAAACTTGAGGCCTAACCATCGTTCCGCTGCGGGAAGATTGATGGAAATCTTGCCTGGTGTCAGGTCTGGGGTCACAATTTTGCCTTTGCTATCGCTTATGGTTACGGCCTGAGCTTTTCCTCCCATTTCTATGAGAGAAGTGACGAGTGTCTTCAAGGCTTTTTGCACATCGCCAGGTGTGATTCCCGTAACATCGATAAACAGACGGGTGCTTCCTATTTTTACCTTTGTCTCATCGCTATTGATGATGGGAGGCATGGAAAGTACCTGGCCTTTGGAATCTATAAGAACGGGATATGCCTTTAAGTGTTCCAAAAGATGAGCGTATGCAACGCCCTTAGGATGATCTTTAAGAACTTGTGCAGGTGTCATGAGTGCATCGCCTTTTCCCAGAGCATGGAATTGCATGGATTCTGGTTCTACCGCAGTATAGCGGATAGGCGGAGTTATGGTAGAAAGATCATACACACCTATGGAAGAGAGTTTGCGATCTCGTCCAATACCCCAATGCAAGCTTTCCTGCAATTTCATCAGGGTTCTCAGCATGACAGAGTCTATTTCTGGCATGGTGACTACTGCACATGCGATAAAAGGACGATAGCTTTCTTCTTGTGCTAACCTGGCATCTACTGTGACTTCTATTTCAGGAGGCAAGACTGCATATTCAGGAAGTCCTGTTTCGATCTCCAGATACCCCTTGATAGCTCTTGCCAGACCGCCTGCATCGAAAAGATCGGGACGAGCGGGTAAGAGATCCAGGCGAATTACCTGATCTTGTCCTGCTGATTCAAAAGGTGTTTCGCTTTCATAACCACAAGTTGCACAACGGCTGGCAGGTTCTTCATTTTCCAGTTTTTCTGCAAGAACCCCGCATTTCGGGCAGGAATAAAAAACGTTCTGTGCTATTCCCTCCAGGTCGCATCCGAGTCTTTCGAGAGTTTCCACAAGGGTTTCAGGGGAAAGAGTACGCCCCAAGAGAGTGTTGAGTTGTTTTACGGAAATTCCAATTACTGGCACAATCGTACCTCCTGTAACCAATCCAGATCAGAACCATACAATGTACGTATATCACTGATTCCATAGCGTATCATTGCGAGACGTTCCAATCCAAGTCCCCAGGCCATTACAGGAACTTTGCAACCAAAAGGAAGTGTCACTTCGGGTCTAAAAATTCCAGAACCGCCTAATTCGATCCAGCATTTTTTGCTTTCCATCCATACATACACTTCAGCCGAAGGCTCAGTATAAGGGAAAAACGCAGGTTTAAACTTCATCTTGGAGAATCCCATATTTTTATAGAATTCCTGAAGTGTACCCAATAAGCAGGTAAACGAAGCATCTTTATCTATGACAATGCCATCTACCTGATGAAATTCGGGTAGATGCTTGAAACTGATCGTTTCATTGCGGAATACCCGACCTACACAAAAAAGCTTGCGTGGTGGATTAGGATTGTCTGCAATCGAATGGATGGAAGTCGCTGTAGTATGGGTACGAAGAACCATTTTGCGAGCTTCATTTTCATCCCAGCGATAGCCCCATCCTATAGAGCCAGTATCACCTCCATTTTCATGGGTTCTGCGCACTTTTTCTACAATATCGCTATCTGCTGGCAAAGTACCCTTATCTGGTCTTTTCAGATAGAAGGTATCCTGCATATCTCTGGAAGGATGATCCTGGGGTTGGAAGAGGGCATCGAAATCCCAGAATCCAAGCTCTACCTGAGCGGAAACCATTTCTTCAAATCCCATCTGCAAGAAAGCTTTACGGCTTTCCTGGATAATTTTTTGCAAGGGATGGCATTTTTTAGGATAAACAGCCTGGGCTGCAAGCTTGACATCATAAGAACGCAAACGTATATTTTTCCATTCGCCAGAAACAATGTCCTGAGATGTGAGCTGGTTTTTTTCTTCCTCTTTGACTCTCAGGGTAGGAATGACCTCTCTGCCTTTATCTGTGAGTCGGATTTTGCGTATGGTTCTTTCTTTGATCTTTGCTAGCTCAGGACGATTCTTGAGGAGCATCTTGATTCTATCACTATCGAATCCTAGTTCCTGAAATTCATGAAGGAAAAAGCAGGGAGAAAGCCGTAAGCCATTCTCGTATTCTTTTTGGATTTCTTTCTGTTTTTTAGTATCCAGGCATATTTTTAAGGCTTTTTCATCGTCGTCTTCTTCCTGGATAGAGGCTTTGCCTAGCTCTGTAATGACAAGATCGCCTTTCTGTTTTTCCATCCAGCCCCTCAGACTGCCCCATTTGATGATCTCATTGATCTTAAGCCCCATGTCATTAGCTTTTCCTGCTGCTTCCTTCATAGAAATAGGAGAATGCTGGTTCAACAGGCCCAAAAAACGACGCTCTGGGATTCCTTCCTGGAGGATTTTCTCTAAATCTTTTTCACAAACGACCTCTTCGCGCAAAACTTCCTGGACTTCTAGCCAGCCATTGTCTTGTCCATTGGTGATGGTTCCCATGGCCATAGGCTGTTCCATTTTAGTTTTATAGAGAAGAGTATGGAAATCTACAAAATCTTTGCTTTCCCATAGAATCTGGTAAAGTCTTTTTTGATCTTCTCTGATTTCAACTGTCATAATTCTTTTACTTTCTGTTGCACAGGTATCCAACGCATTATTTTGGGAAAAAAACAATTGTATTATGAAAACCTGTAATAGTCAAAATAAACCTGTGAAAAATGAGTAGAGCTATAAAATAGCATCTGCTCCATTTTGCGGTTGCGACATATCTTCAACAGCATTTTGACCATAACATGTATTATGCGAACCTCTATTATAGTGATTTTTTCGAGAAAATCAAACAAAGAAATTTTATCAAATGAATCTGGCCGAATCCCACGTTCTACAAGCCAAATAGCACTATACAAATACGAGATTATGGAGATCTGTGTTTATCCGTGGTTCAAAAACTAAAAATACTCTGTGTTCTCTGTGTTTCTGTGACAATTTTGTTTTTTTAATTTATGCCCGTTTGCATTATATTTCTGGCTTTCCTATAAGGGCAACATAGGTTACGCCCATGGGAAATCTATTTACGCCTTTTTTAAAAGCAGGGAATTCGAAGAGTAGAAGTGGTGTTGGATTGGGACTCTCTATAGCGGAGCGCATTATTCGACTACATGAAGGAAACATCAAGATGAGTAACGCAAAAGGATGTGGTTTATTGGTAGAAATCGCATTTCCTTATTCTAAGGAATAGAGGATATTGATTTATTACCAAAACAGCCAGATGGCTGTTTTGGAATTCAGAACTTACTACTTACACTTTTTTGGGGCGCAGAGTTTCTTTTTTTCTGCTTTCGATCCAGGCTTCGATGTCTTTTCTTTCGAAACGCCATACATTGCCTAATTTGAAACTGGGTATAGTACCCTTCTGGGCCCATTGATAGATTGTGCGTTCTTTAATTTGAAGAAACGCAGCTACAGCAGATAATGTCATGAGGGGTTCTGAAACTTTTTCTTTTTCTACTTTTTCTACATTAGACATTCCATTTATACTCCAAATCAGATAAAAAGAATAAAAAACATATACACATAGTATACTATGGGTATTATACAATGTAAAGAAATAAATGCTACTATTTTTTTTTTTTTATAAAAATTTTTTAATCCTTGCCAAAAAGATAGAGGAAGCCTTTATAATCAGGGCATTTTTTGCCACTTTGACAGGTTCTATGGAAATATTTTTTATCTTTCTTTTTTTTTCTTCCTTTATTTTCTAGGCTTTTTTTGAAAAAATATTTTTGGCATAGTTTTTGTTTTTATTTAATAATTCTTTCGTTGATAAACAGGTTATTTTTTTTGCAAAGCAAAACTCATTAGGAGAGAAACAGGATGATTAAAGCAGAAAACCTGTGTATGCGTTATGGCCCTGTACAAGCCTTGAATTCTGTAAATTTCGAAGTCAAAAAAGGAGAGATCATTGGTTTGTTAGGCCCTAATGGGGCTGGAAAGTCCACTACTTTAAAAATTATCACCACATATATCTATCCTACAAATGGAACAGTCTATTTGGAAGGCATGGATGTCAGAGAGAATCCTATTCCTGTACGCCAAAAAATAGGGTATTTGCCTGAACAACTG
Source organism: uncultured bacterium (assembly GCA_938003875.1). Classification (GTDB taxonomy): domain Bacteria; phylum Planctomycetota; class Uabimicrobiia; order Uabimicrobiales; family JABWCH01; genus JABWCH01. The sequence goes on along the minus strand of CALKWO010000202.1, from coordinate 56,631 downwards.
CCATTATATATGGATATGGAAGTTCGGGAATATTTACAGTTTGTAGGATATTCCAGAGGTTTGTCTGGAAACAAGCTCAAAGAGCGTATGGACTGGGTTATGAACAAATGCGGACTAAAATCGGTCTTTCCTAAACTCATCCGCGAGCTATCCAAAGGATATCGCCAGAGAACTGCCCTTGCCCAGGCACTCATTCATGATCCTGAAATCGTGATTCTGGATGAACCAACAAGCGGTTTGGATCCACACCAGATTATCGAAATCCGCAATCTTATCAAAGAAATTTCCCAAGACAAAACAATCATTTTCTCCACCCATATCTTACAAGAAGTAGAAGCTATCACAAATCGAATCATCATTATCAATAGAGGAAAAATCGTAGCCAATGGTTCCATGAACGAATTGGAAAATGCTATGGGATACCAGCAATTCCAGATGATTCTGTCCTCTAGTGTTCAGGAAAGCCAGGTGAAGGAATCCCTGAGCAAAATCGAACATGTCCAGACAATAGATACAATCGGAAATAAAAATAATGAAATCATCTATTTGATACGCGCCAATGCAGCTCAAGAGATAAGGCCACAAATATCTCAACTCATCAGAGAGAAGCAATGGAATTTTCTGGAAATGAAAAAGAAGCCCTTTTCCCTGGAAGAAATTTTCTTACAGCTTACAGAACCAGAAAACAAGCATAAAGGAGTCAACAAATGATGAGCAATGTATTGCTTTGGGTTATTGTTTTAGGCATTTTGGCAGGATTTTTATCCCTTTTCATTCAAAAAAATATCAGAACCATATTTGGCAGGGAATTCAAAACATACTTTAATTCTCCTATTGGTTATATCTATATTATTGTTTTCTTATTGATCAATTCCTCGCTTTTCATTACGCCTTTTTTCCTCAATCCTCAGGCAGACATGCGTTCTATGTTTAATCTCCTGCCCTTTTTATGCTGTGTGCTGATTCCTTTGATTAGCATGAGACTTTGGGCAGAAGATCGCAAAGAAAATACCATCGAGATGCTTTTGACCTTTCCCATGAAGCCTCACCACCTTGTATTGGGAAAATACCTTGCGGGTCTTTTCTTTTTCATGATCGCTCTCGCCTGCACATGGACGATTCCTTTTATGCTAGGACGTTTAGGAAGACCAGACTGGGGAATAATTTTCAGTTCGTATCTTGGAGCTTTGATGTTAGGTGCTTTTTTCCTGGCAGTAGGAAGTCTCCTTTCTTCTTTAGTACGCGACCAGATTATCGCTGCTGTGCTTTCTATTCTTGCCTGCTTTGGGCTATTTTTGCTTGGCATGGACTTCATAGCGATGGCCATTGATGCCTATGCTCCTGGTATTGGCTCTCTCTTAAAAGAATTGCTTGGAGTCACTTCTCACTATGAATCTTTCACAAGAGGCATCATCGCCATCGTAGATATAGTCTATTTCCTTGTATGGATAACGATCTTCCTATTCCTCAATGGACTGTTCCTTGAAGGAAGAAGCAGGCCTAATTCTTCTGCTATCTTCAGCATGGGTGTATTGGTTTGCTTTTTCATTGGAATATTCTTCAACTATCTGGTTTTCGATATGTCTCTTGGCCGTATTGATTGTACGGAAGGCCAGATATACACTGTGTCTGACGCTACTTTGAAAATTCTCAGCGGGCTTAAAATTCCAGTGCAGGTAAATCTATATATTACCCCAAAAGATCAAATGCCTACAGAGATGAAGACGCTGGAGCAAGATATTTTAGACAAGCTCAATGAAATGCGCATCGCTAGCAATGGAAAACTGAACTACAAGGCTGTACATCTGGAAGTAAAACAACTGGTAAAAAATAGGCTGCAAATAGATCCAGATGAAAAGAAAGAAGAATCCAAAGCCAATAAAAGCCTAGAGGAGACTCTTCTGGATAAAGGTGTACAACCTTTTTCTGTACAAATTTTTAAAGGCGATCAACACAGCACGCAGCTCATCTATTCTGCTATGGGTATTGCCTATAAAGAAAAAAAGGAAGAAATCCTGCCTCAGGTTACTTCCCGAAATTTATATGATCTGGAATACCAGCTTATCAGCACGATCTATCGCCTGGTACGAGACAAAAAGCCAGTAGTAGCATTGGTAGCCCCAAAAGACGAAGTTCCTGCTCATATAAAACAGCTTATGATGCAAATGGGACGCCCTGTTCCAGCCAGCCAGGATCCTTATGAAATACTCGAAGGCGTTCTGGATAAAGAAGGGTATGAAGTTAAGAGAGTAGAGCTTTCCAAAAAAGAACCTCTGCCAGAAAACTATGATGCTCTAGCCGTAATTCATCCCAAGGACATGAATGAGAGACAAAAATGGGAACTCTCCAGAGCATTGGCAAGTGGAAAGAATGTCTTGCTGGCTGTCCAGCAATATAGTATGAATTATAGTGTAGATCGTGGCTATCTCTCGATTGACCGACAGGAGCAAAATCCCGCGACCAATGAAGGATGGCTCAAAGAATATGGAGTTAGTATCAATGAAGACTATCTCATGGATGAAAACAACATCACTCTGACGATCAGCGATAGTTCGAATCCTCTTGCTGCAATTATGGGCGGACAACAGATCAAACTGCCCAATCATATCCTGATCAATGCAGCCAATATGAACCAGCAAGTTTCCATCACAAACAGAATTTCTCAACTCCCTTATCTGTGGGGAACCGCTTTGGACATTAACGAGGATAAAATCAAGGAAAATAAACTAGAATCTACTATTCTTCTGCAAAGTAGTCCGAGATCATGGAAAGTTCCTTCTAGTATTCCTATAAGCGATGACCATTTTAAATCAGACTATTCTCCTTCCTTGCAGAGATTCCCCTTGATGGTAATGCTGGAAGGCCAGTTCCCTGATCTTACTAAGGGAAAAGAACGGCCTGCATGGCCTAAACCAGCACCAAGAGACAATCGCTTCAGCCCTCCTGAGCCTGAAGATAAAAATCCTGAGCTACCAGCAAAGGCAATTACTCCAGCTCCTGGTAAGCTGCTTGTTTTAGGCTGTGCTACAATCTTCCGTAAAGAATTTGTACAAAACAGCATCGCATTTTTCATGAATTGCATAGACACACTTGCCCTAAGCTCGGATCTGGTTAAAGTACGGTCTCATCGGATGATCAATCGTCGAATTGATTTACCTAAAAGCCCAGGTGCATGGAAGCTGTTCAACTATGCTTTAATGCCTATGCTTGTCCTTCTGGCAGGGATCGTGAGAAATTATCTTCGTACCTCTGCAAGAAACAGCTATCTCAGTGACCTGGAAGTAACCAGTTAGGCACCTGTAAATCATAAAAGGGCGTGCTTTTCACGCCCCTTTTGGAGAGGAAAAAGACCATGAATAAAAAAATCATACCCCTTTTAGCGATTCTTTTGGTTTTGTCTCTAGCGGTTTTTTTTAAGGCTAAAAATAAGCCAGTAAACTATAATATAGAAGAAGAGATGGGCGTGGAAAGCATTATGCCCAAAGACTTTTTGTTTTCTGATGTGAATAAAATAGAAATCTATGCTGCCAGCAAACCAGAACAAAAGGTTGTTCTGGCAAAAGACAAAGAAAAAAATAAATGGTTTTTGGAAACAGCATTTCATTCTCCTGCAAAGAGGAAAACTGTAGAAGAATTTTTAGAAAACCTGAAACAATTGCAGGGCGAAATTCGTTCTTCTTCTTCTGAAGTGCTGACAGATTTTTCTCTGGGAGAGAAGCAGTCTCTTGTCCTGAAAGTATATCGTTTCGAGAAGGATAAAGAGCAAATTTCCACATTGCTTGTCGGGAAAAAAGATGGACACAATGCCTGCTTTGTAAGGAAAGAAAGCTCTAATAATGTATACAGAATAGGAAAGGATCTGCGCTCTGAAGTAGGAATGTGGAGCGATGAACCCGATAAGACACCTGAAAACAACCATTGGCTGGATAAAACTATATGGAAATTGGAAAAAGAAAAAATATCCAAAATTGCTCTGGAATATCCTGATAAAAAGCTAGTCTTTGAAAAAATTTTGGTAAAAGAGGAAAAGCCTGTTGTCGAGCCTGAAAAATTTCTGGATAAAAAAGACACTCCTAAAGAAGAGAAAAAAGAGGAAAAGAAACAAGAATGGGTTCTTTCTTCTGGTGGACCAGAGAAAAAATTTACCCAAAGCGAGCTTACCAATCTGATTGAGCTTGTTTATTCCTGGGAAGCCTCCGATATCGTAGACCCTTCTGATAAAGAAAAATATGGGCTTTTGAAGCCTTCTTTTAAAATAGAAGTGACGATGGAAGACGAAAGCAAAAAGGTATTTCTTGCTGCTCAGCCTGATATAGAGAAAGAAGCCTATGGATATTCCGAAGAAACCCCCAATCTCATTTATAAAATAGAAAACTGGGCTTTCAACAATCGCCTTTTTAGAAAAGGCGCAAAATTTTTCTCTTTGCCTTCCCTGAAAATCGAAAGAAGCCAGATCAAAGAAATTCAGCTTTCTTATCCCCAGGGAAACATCGCTTTGTCTCGTATTGCTATAGGAGACAAAGATCAGGTAAGCTGGACACTTTTGTCTCCTACAGATAAAATCCTGGTACAAAGCGAGACGGCCAATGAAATCGCAGGAAAAATCGCCAGCCTGAAATTGGAAGACTATACGGATGAAACCAACCTGGAAACTCTGGGACTACAGAATCCTTATTACAAAATCACTGTAATTCTCAAAGACGACAGCATCCATATTGTAAAAATTGGCAAAAATGCACTTTCTGTGAATGGCTATTATGCTATGATAGAAGAGCAGAAAGCCATAGGCGCAATAGAAAAAAGCGACATGATCAAACTTTTCCCAGATTTTGATAAGCTTTTCAAACTTGAGCCTGTGAACATGCAGATAGAAGAATTCACTCTAACTTCTAAAGACAAAAATTTCAGCCTGAAAAAAGAAGAAAAAGAATGGCAAATCCTGGTTGCCCAAGAAAAGCATAAGGCAGATGCTCAAAAAATAGAAGATATGCTGAAAGCATTTTCTCCCCTCAAGGCCACCAGACTTGCTTTTGATAAAGTCGTATTGCAAGCTCAGAAGGCTGAAGCAACTCTTCTTTTGACACAAGGGGATCAAAAACAAGCGATCCAGGTTTATCCCAAAGAAAACAACCTCTATCCCATCGTTGTCTCCGACCAAAAAGAAGTCTACTATCTGGACGAAAAAACAGGAAGCTCTTTCCTTCAGGACTGGAGTACCTACGAAGCAGCAAAAGAGCCTGAGAAAAAAGAAGAGCCTGTAAAAAATCAGGAAAATAAGCAAGAAGAAACAAAATAGCCCCAAACGCCGAAACGTAAAAATTTAGCCATAGAGAACATAGCAGATTGAAGAACACGAAGAAAGATAATTTTTTATATTTTTCTTCTTGTTCTTCGTGTTCTTCGTGTTAAAAATTTTAGTACATCAACTTTTGAACACTTACCTAGGAGAAAAAAACATCGTGTTCGTACAGGATTCGCAGGCCAATTCCTATAAGAATCAGTCCGCCTGCGATTGATGCCCAGTTTCCTAAATGGGTTTTATTGCCTACCCAGCAACCCAGGTAAAGTCCAGATATAGTTAAAACGCAACATACTAAACCGATGATAGCAGCGGGCATCCATATAGAATAGCCTAGCATGGCAATACTAAAACCAACAGCGAGAGCATCCAGGCTGGTGGCAATAGAGAGCATAACCATCTTTAGCCCTTTGGTAGGATCTTGGAATGCCTTTTCTTCCTTTTCAGAAAAGCTCTCTCGAATCATTTTTATCCCAATAAAACAAAGAAGACCAAAGGCCAGCCAGTGGTCAAAATTGGAAAAAAAGGATTGCATTCCAAAGCCTAAACTCCATCCAATAACGGGCATCATAGCCTGAAAAAAGCCAAAGTGCCAGGACAAGCGGAATGTCTGGCGAAAACCTACTTTTTTCAGGCAGATGCCTGATGACAAGGCAACAGCAAAAGCATCCATAGCAAGAGCTAAAGCGATTCCAAAAATCGTATAAAAAGTAATAAAAAACCCCTTAACATATTATGTATTATGTTGTTTCTACTTCTGGTTTCTCTTTCGCCAGAGCTTTATCTTCTTGCGTTTTTTCAGAAACAGCATCTTTTGACTCTAAGTTTTCTGATTTTTTATTTTTCCTGGCTGCTTCTTGTTCCAATGCCTCGGTCACTTCTTCGTATAATGGATCTTCATGAGACATCTCGCCAGAAATTTTTTTGAGAACATGCCTGGCTGCAATAGATACGTATTCATTTTCATCTTCTGTTGCCTGCATGAGCTTTTCAATTCCTTCTACAGGCAATTCTTCTTTCATCTTGCCTAAAGCCAGAATCACTTTGTGTCGTACAAACCAATCTTTGTCTTTGATTTGTGATAGCAAAGGTTTTATGCTTTTTTTCTTCCGCAGATTTCCTAATGCTTCAGAAGCTGCACCTCTTACTTCAGGACAGGAATCGTCCAGGGCATCTATCAAAGCATCCAGGGCTGTTTCATCTTTAAGATTGCCCAAAGCCTCTGCAACCGCTACACGAACTTCAGGTGCTTCATCGTTCAAAAGGCATTTAATAGGTTCCCGTACACTCTTTTCTCCACTTTTTCCTAACACCGAAGCTACCTGAGCACGTACCTCTGGCACAGGATCTCCCAGGTTTTTCGTTAGAAGGTAGATAGCTTCTTGGGTGGAGAGTTTGCCTAATGCTTTCACTGCATTTTGCCGTACCTTTACAGAATTGCTTTGCAGGATCGCCTGTATGCCTGACAAAACTATTTTTTCCTCTATTTCCGCTTTGTTCTCTTCACTGAAAATACTGGAGCTATCTTCTTCCAGAAGCGAAAAAAGCTTATGATGAGAATGAACCAATCCTGATTTTTGCAGCATTCTTACATAGATATACGCCCAGTACAAGATACCTGCCATCGCTATCAGGATACATAAGGAAAGCATGATATTGATGTGAGCAAGGTAGAAAAACAAAAAGGTAATAAGGCCAATCATACCTAGAAAAACCAGAATCTTTGTTCCCTGTTTATAGCTGTAACCTTTATTGAACAGGGCCAGGAGATTTTTTTTGTCTCCTGTAAGATGTTCCTGGCTATTCAAGACCTCAAAGCGGGCTAAAAAAATATGGGAAAATATGGACATGCCTAGTGCGCAGAATAAAGACAATTGAGCTATAGCAACAGAAAATAAAGCAATATCCAGCCATACATTTCCCTTATCATTTTTAAGAAACAGTGCATAAAACAGAAGAATAAAGCCCGTTAGAAAACCAGAAATAGCCATCATAATCCAGCTTTCCTGCTGAAATTTTTTACAGGAAAATCCATAGAACTGCTTTTCTTCTCTATCCAGAAGATGGCTTCTGGTTTTAGTGCTATTTTCCTGAGGATTTTCCTGGTTTGGCTTGAATTTAATCTGGTTTGCCTCTCTGAAAACTTTGATGGCACCTTCTGAAATCAATGTCTTAACATCCTTTTCTCCTTTATGTCTGGCATAAAGCTGATCTAATGAATAGAATTCTTCTTTGGCCATATACATTCCTTTATTTTAAAGGTCAGTCTTGCATCGGTACTACATACACTACATAAAATCATAAAAGATAAGAAATGTCAAGATTATCTGTAAGATTTCCGAAGATAATAGCAGGAGTGCTGCATGGGCATTTTTATTAGCGATATTTTTTCTTCAAATATATCTTGACATTATCTTGTTTTAAACATAAACTAAAAAATCATAAGTAGGTTAAAATCGTTTTTACTACTTTGGGGATTCTTGATTCTATTTAGGAGAAAATATCATGCTAAGAAAATATATCATTTTGTTCCTTCTATCCACTTCTCTTTTTGCAATGCCTGTAGATGGGTTGGTGGCATATTTCAATTTTGAAGGCAATACAATGGATAGCAGCATCAAAGAAAATCATGGTACTCAGATAGGAGGAGTAAGCTATACCCAGGGGCGCGTAGGACAGGCTGCTTATTTTGATGGTATAGATGATCGTATCATTATTGGGAGTACTGGCTACAATCTGGCGCAAGGGGCTATTGGCGCATGGGTTCAATCCGATGCTTCTTTATCCAATGGTACTGTCTTTTCTCAATACTCTAACGATTTGAACAGACTAAAGCTTTTCGCAGGCGAGGAAGCAAGAGGTTTTAGCGGCTATTCTACGACCCTTTTCAATCTTAACCATACTCTGGGAGCAAGTAAATCTCAATTTCATTACCTATTGCTGAACTATAATTTTACCACAAAACAGCATAGTCTCTTCGTTGACGGCATTCAAGTTGCCACAGTAACCAATAGCAATGCGCCTCAGCCTGGTGATGCGGGACAGTTGACAATAGGGGCAGATAAAGATTTCGACAATGCAGGGCCATACTATTTGCAGTCTTTTTTTAAAGGGGCAATAGACGAGCTAAGAATCTATGATCGGAATCTCACAGACCAGGAAATCCTTCAGCTTGCCGCCGTCCCAGAATCCAATACCCTATTTCTTGTTTTTTTTGTTTTAGTCAAAATATTGTTGAACATATTTCAAAAGAAGATATAAATAGTGCCTTCTTTAAAAGTATGCTAGAACCGCAAAATGGAATAGATGCTATTGGCATAGCACTACTCATTTTGCACAGGATCATTTTGGCAATACCATTTCTTGTTTTTTTCACTGCAATGCTGACAACATTTTCCTTTAAAATAATCCAGCCGTGATATTTTATAAATAAGGCTGTGACCGCAAAAAACGTTAAAATTAGAAAAAAATTGCATGGCATTCCCTAAAAGGTGGGAGGGGATACAATGAAATTAGAAGATTATAAACATTTGATAGCAAAGGCTCCCTTTGGATATGCATACCATAAAATTCTTTTAGATGATACTGGAAAACCCATAGACTATGAGTTTATAGATATCAACCCAGCTTTTGAAAGAATTACTGGATTGGAATCATCCCAAATACTGCATCGCAAGGCAACAGAAATCCTTTCGAATAGGGAAGAAGCATGGAGCAGAATTCCTGTTTATGGGGATATAGCTTTGCATGGTGGCGAAAAAGAATTTGAACTCTATTCAGAATGGAATGCAAAGTGGTACAAAGTGCAGATTTATTCACCAGAAAAAAATTATTTTGTAACCATTTATAATGCACTTCATTCTATAGATAAAACAACCAGAGTAAGATCTAAAATTCCTGATGTTATTGATATATCCAATATCAAGCATACCGAAGAGGCTTTACGGGAAAGCGAAGAACGCTTGCAATTGCTTCTCAATTCTACGCCTGATATTATCTGCTTTAAAGATGCTCAGGGTCGATGGCTGGTGGCGAATAAGGCGGACCTCGAATTGTTTTCCCTGACTGCTGTGGATTATATTGGCAAAACAGATATGGAGCTGGCAGATTTCACCCATCCTGTCTATAAAGAAGCTTTTTTGACATGCGCACAGACAGATGAAAAAGCCTGGGCAGCCAGAAGGCCTTGCCAGTCTGATGAAACCATCCCTTTGCCCGATGGCAGCAAAAAAATCTATGATGTAATGAAGGTTCCTCTGTTCTATCCCAATGGAGAAAGAAGAGGTCTTGCTGTTTTAGGGCACGATATCACAGAACGCAAGCTGGCAGAAGAAGCCTTGCGCGATTCTCAGATGCGATATAAGACTCTGTTCGAAGGTTGTCCTCATGGAATCTTAGTTGCAGACTTAGACCATCAGCAAATTCTTTATGCCAATCCATCTATATGTTATATGACAGGATATACGGAAGCCGAATTAACCAACAGCAGTATATTCTTGTTGCATCCTATGGAGGAAAGATCCAGGGTCAAAGAGGAGTTTGAAGCACTGTCCCGTGGGCAAAAAACTACAGCAGATGCTATAGCATTTTTACGAAAAGATGGAATTGTATTCTATGCTGATGTGGCAGCTACGCTGGCTCATATTTCTGGATACGATTGTCTGATGGGCTTTTTTACGGATGTTACAGAGCGTAAAAAAGCCGAAGAAGAACTGAAAAAGGCCAAAAGCTATATTTCTAATATTATCAATTCCATGCCCTCTGTGATAATCGGAGTGGATGTATATGGCAAGGTAACTCAGTGGAACTGGGAAGCAGAAAGAAAGACAGGTCTGGCTTCTGGAGAAGCTATAGGCAATTCCCTGGAAAAAGTTATTCCTCGCCTGGCTGGCGAAATGGAAAAAGTACGCAGAGCAATCATGGCACGCGAGCGGCAAACTGATCCTAAGCGGTCTTATCAAGAAAATGGTGAAATATTCTATGAAGATATCACGGTCTATCCTCTTGTCGCCAATGGTGTGGAGGGTGCAGTCATAAGGATAGATGATGTAACGGATCGGGTACGTTTGGAGGAAATGATGGTTCAAAGCGAAAAGATGCTTTCCGTAGGGGGGCTGGCTGCTGGCATGGCACATGAAATCAATAACCCTCTGGCAGGAATCATCCAGAATGTCTGCAATATAGAAAATCGCCTTAGTGATCTTCACATGCCTGCAAACCTCCGCTCGGCAGAATTGGCAGGAATCACGATGGAGGCCATCCATACCTTTATGGAGAGCCGAGGCATTTTGCGCATGGTACGAAATATCAAGGAATCAGGCAGCAGAGTAGCAGGCATTGTAGAAAATATGCTTAGCTTTGCCCGCAAGAGTGAATTTGCCATATCTCCTCAGAATATAAGCGATCTTTTGGAAAAGACTCTCGAACTTGCAGCGACCGACTATGATCTCAAAAAGCAGTACGATTTCAAATCTATTCAAATCATCAAAGAATACGAGGAAAATTTACCTTTAGTTCCTTGCGAAGCGAGCAAAATACAGCAGGTCTTTCTGAATATTCTAAGCAATGGTGCTCAGGCCATGCATGGAAATATCGTAAAACAAAAATACTTTGGGGAAAAATTTTCTCCTCCGTGTTTTATCCTGAGGCTGAAAAAAGAAAGCAATATGCTCTGTATAGAAATGGAAGACAACGGCCCTGGTATTGAAGAATCCATTCGCAAACGCATTTTTGAACCATTCTTCACTACAAAACCAGCAGGTGCTGGGACAGGTCTTGGCCTTTCTGTTTCTTATTTCATTATTACAGAAACTCATGGTGGTTCCATGAGTGTGGAATCAGAGGCAGGCAATGGAACAAAATTTATTATCCGACTTCCCTTAAACAAGACAGGCAATATGCTATGAAAACCATCTTGATTTTAGACGATGAACAGGCTGTGCGCGAGAGCTTTGCTGACTATTTCGAAGACCAGCAATGGCGAACCATCCAATCAGAAAGTGCAGAACAAGCCCTTGAATTGATTTCTCATGAAAAACCTGATGCAGCTATCATTGATGTGCGCCTACCTGGCATGAATGGTAACGAATTCATACGAGAAGCCTGCAAAAAAAATAGCAACATGGTTTTTGTGCTTTGTACAGGATCACCTAAATATAATTTACCCAAAACATTATTGGATCTACCATGCGTTTCTCATAATTTATTCAAAAAACCTGTATGCAATATGAACGACATAGAAAAGGCTATTCTTCAAACAATAGAAAAATTTCAGGGGAAGTTGGATCAAAATGAATAAAAATATAGACTATAGAAAAATTTTGATTATCGACGACGAGATTCCTATACGACAAAGTTTTGTAGACTATTTGGAAGACTGTGGCTTTATCGCTTTTGCTGTTCAGAGTGGAAAATCAGGGCTGGAAATTTTAGAAGCGGAACGCCCTGATCTTGTGCTGACAGATTTGCGCATGCCAGAGATGGATGGCCTGGAATTTATGATGAAAGCCAAGACCTTAGTGCCAGATCTGCCTGTGATTGTGATCTCAGGGGTAAACCTGATTGATGATGTCGTAGAAGCTTTAAGGCTAGGGGCCTGGGACTATCTGATCAAGCCTATAAAAGATATGTCTATTCTTAGTCATGCTGTAAATAAGGCATTGGAGCGGTCCAGGCTCTTATACGAAAATCGAGCCTATCAAGAACATCTGGAAAAATTGGTAGAAAAAAGAACCTATGAGCTAAGGCGTAGCGAAGAAGAATATCGGGAATTTGTGGAAGGTACGGATAATCTGATTACCAGAATTGACAGCAAGACTCGCCTGCTTTATGCTAACCATATTGCAGAAAAAATATTCGGTATTCCTGTCAAAGAATTCCTGGGAAAATCATGCTTTGATTTTATTCATCCTGAAGATCGCGAAAGAACGCATCAATGGTTCAACGATTGCGAGTCAAAAAAGCTGAAAAGCAGCAGCATAGAAAACCGTCAGGTCAATGTAATTACAAAAGAAGTACATTATTTTCTTTGGAGATGCAATTTCCATTATTCTGAAGAGGGGAGATTGCTAGGGGCAAATGGGATTGCTCATAATATCACGGATCTTAAGCTAGCGGAGATGGAAAAAGAAAGACTGAAGGTTCAGCTTTACCATGCTCAAAAAATGGAATCTATTGGACAACTAGCAGGAGGCGTGGCACATGATTTTAACAATATGCTGGAAGTGATCCTAGGCTACTCTGAACTGGCTATGGAGCAGCTTGGACAGGAGCATTCGCTCTTTAGCGACTTACAAGAGATATATAAAGCTGCAAAACACTCTGCGAATCTTACCAGACAGCTTTTAGCCTTTGCCCGCAAGCAAAATATAATGCCAAAAATTTTGGTGTTGAATGAAGTCTTAGATGGTATGCTCAGGATGCTTCGAAGGCTGATAGGCGAAGACATTAAACTCGCCTGGCTGCCTGGAGAGAGCCTTTGGAGTGTAAAGATAGACCCATCCCAGGTAGACCAGATATTGGCGAACCTCTGTGTCAATGCACGCGATGCTATCAGTGGTATTGGGCAAATCAGCATCTCGACAAAGAATGTCCATTTTGACAAAGAGTATTGTGCCAGCCATGCCAAAATCCCATCAGGAGAGTATGTCCTTTTGAAAGTAGAGGATAACGGATGTGGAATGAATAAAGAAACACAAGACAGGCTTTTTGAGCCGTTTTTCACGACAAAAGAACTGGGAAAAGGAACAGGTCTAGGACTCTCTACAGTATATGGTATTGTAAAGCAAAACAACGGTTTTATTCATGTGGATAGCTTTCCAGGCCAAGGTACAGCATTTTGCATATATTTTTCCCGCCATACAGATCAGGGAAAAGAGCTACCCAAGAAGATGGTTGGGGAACTCTCTCGTGGTCATGAAACCGTCTTGCTCGTGGAAGATGAGCCAGCCATTTTGAACATGATACAGATTATGTTAGAAAGACAAGGCTATACCGTTCTTTCTGCTTCTAAACCACACGATGCTATTTATATTGCCCAGAAATATACAGGGCAAATTCATCTCCTCATAAGCGATGTGATTATGCCAGAGATGAATGGCCGCGATCTGGCACAAAATATCCTTGCTCTATATCCAGATATTAAGTGCCTCTTCATATCAGGATATACAGCCGAGATCATCGCTCGCCGTGGAATATTGGACAAAGGATCTACCTTGCTCCAAAAACCTCTTTCCATGCAAGAACTGATAGCTAAGGTTATAGAAATCTTAAAATAAACGCACAAAGAAAGATTTTTGTATTTTCTGCAACAGTGTTTTCCAGATGGATTTTGGGGTAGCGATGGTTTTAGCCCCTGTAAGTAAGGCTTTTATATCCATAGCGAAGATACCTGCATGAGGATAACGATCTTGTATCCCTAAAGACATAGCTTTCATGACAACTGCCTGGGTCTGCCTGCTGATATCGGGATTTCGCTCTTCCAGGGGAACTATATTACCTCGTATCACATTGCTGATTACCTCAAAAGCAGTCTTTCCTCGAAATGGAGGTGTACCCGTAAGCAAGTGGTAGAGCGTAGCACCAAGCGAATAAACATCGCTGGCATAGCAAATAGCTTGTGTGTCTCCATTCGCCTGCTCTGGAGGCATATAGTCTGGTGTTCCCATAATGGTCCCTGCTCGTGTGAATTTTTTGAACACTTTATCTTGGCAGGTTGCAATGCCAAAATCCATCAGATATGGACGATTTTCTTTATCTATAATGATATTGGCTGGCTTAATGTCTCTATGGATAATTTTCGCTCTGTGAGCACTGCCCAAGGCAAGGGCTATTTTTTCTATAATTTGTAAGGCAAAGGTTTCTGAAAATCGTTCTCCCTTTTTTATCAGCCTGGCCAAAGTTTCCCCTTCTATAAAATCCATAGTATAGTAAGGTGAGCCATTGTAGGTTCCCACATCGTGTATACCAACGATATTAGGATGCCTTAGCTTAGAAGAAAGCTCTATTTCCCGAAAAAACCTCATCACGTTTTCCCCATCCCCTGAATCTTGCTGTATAAGAATTTTCATTGCCAGAGGAAAGTCTATATCTGGATGTTTTACCTTATATACAATCCCCATTCCACCTCTTCCTATTTCCGAGATCAGCTTATATGGGCCAAATTGCTTACTGAAGAGAAGAAATCCATCGGATTCTTCTGATACTTTTGATTCCTCTTTCTCTGATTCGTCAAAGGGAGAAGGAGATGGAAGTTTTTTTTTGCAACAAGAACACAAATATGTCTGGTCTGGTTCATAGTCCTCGATCCATGTCTTTTCTCTACACTCAGAACAGGCGATTTGAGCCTTTTTATGTGAAGGATGACTGCTCCATGCTTTTTCCAGGGAAGAAACTTGTTCTCTTGTAAGATATTTCTTTAAGAGAAGAAGTTCATTCAAAGAGATTGATGGATTCTTTTGGAGCAGTTTTGTACACTCACTGATTTGCGATGTATCCAGCCATTTTTTTAACAAGCACTGCTGGATGACAAAAAGGTCGTGATTTTTCTCCATGGATGTTTTCCTTACTCTCTATTACTGACTCTAACGGTAAAAGTGTATGTGATTCTATAGTCAGGATAAAAAAAATCAAGGAGAAATTTGAGCAGACATGACTTTTTTAGCGCAACCCTGCTGCTACAATTGTTGCAAGACAAAATTTTAAAACTTAACACGTATGACCTAAAGTCAACACTCTAAACAACAAAGTTTCTCAATATCTATCTTGAGTTTACAGAGATTTTTTGTTATAATAAAACAAAATCAAAAAGAGCTAGAAGAAAAAAATTTTCTAACTTTCGGCCCTATTTATTTTTCTAACAATGAAAGAAGACGAGACAAAAAAACTATGAATAGCGATGAAAATTTTGTCAATCCAGAGGAGTTTTCCATTGAACAAGGCAATTCTCCACAAGGAGAAACCATTGCAAAAGAATATGATGCAAGCAAGATCAAAGTCCTGGGGGGGACAGAAGCTGTAAGGCAAACGCCTGCTATGTACATTGGTGATACCGCAAGCTATGGTCTTCATCATCTGGTTTATGAAATTGTCGATAATAGCATAGATGAAGCACTTGCTGGATACTGTACACATATTCAGGTGAAAGTCCATTCTGATCAAAGCATTACTGTTCTGGATAATGGACGTGGTATGCCTGTAGACTACCATGAAAAAGAAAAAAAATCCGCCCTGGAAGTCATCACGACAGTCTTGCATGCAGGGGGAAAATTCGATAAGAAAGCCTATAAAGTATCTGGTGGCTTACACGGCGTTGGTATTTCTGTTGTAAATGCACTTTCCGAACGTATGGAAATCGAAGTTTTCCGTAATGGAGAAGTCTATTGCCAGTCCTATGAAAGAGGAAAACCCGTTACGGAAGTAAAAATAATCGGCAAAACAACCAAACGAGGCACAAAAGTTTGGTTTAAGCCTGACCCCTTGATGTTTTCGGAAATTGTCTATAGCTATGGTGTTTTATCCAAAAGGCTAAGGGAACTTTCCTTCTTAAACCCAGGAATCCATATCACCCTGATAGATGAGAGAGAAAATAAGACAGAAGTTTTTCATAATGAAGAAGGCATAAAGGCTTTTGTACGACATCTTAACGATGGTCGGAATGTTTTGCATTCCGATATAATTTATTTCAACAAAACGGTACAAGATCCTCAAGAAGGAGAAGTGATAATAGAAGTAGCCATCCAATACCACGATGGATATAACGAAACCATCTATACTTATGCCAATAATATCCACACACGGGAAGGCGGCTCTCATTTATCTGGGCTGCGTTCTGGATTGACCAGAACACTCAATGCCTATTCTAAAAAAGAAAACCTTATCAAAGAAAAAGATAAATCCATCCCTATTGGAGACGACTGGCGAGAAGGAATCACCTGCGTTATATGCGTAAAATTGCCTAAACCTCAATTTGAAGGCCAAACAAAAGCCAAACTAGGGAATAGAGAAATTCAAGGAATAGTCGAGACGGTTGTGAACGATCAGTTGGCTGTCTATCTGGAAGAGCATCCTCAAATTTCTAAGAGTATTGTTACCAAAGGGATAAACGCAGCAAGAATCCGAGAAGCGACACGAAAAGTGCGTGATCTGGAAAGACAGCGCAAAAGCCCTCTCCATTCGGGGGGACTGCCTGGCAAACTCGCAGATTGCATCAGCAATGATGTGGATGCAACAGAATTGTATCTGGTAGAAGGGGATTCTGCAGGTGGATCAGCAAAATCAGGAAGAGATCGCCAGTTCCAGGCGATTTTGCCCTTGAAAGGTAAAATTCTCAACGTAGAAAAAACCAGGCTTGACAAAATCCTAGACAACAATGAAATTAAGATGATTGTGACTGCATTGGGCGCAGGCATTCAAAATGAATTTGACATAAGCAGACGAAGGTATGGTAAAATTATTATTATGACTGATGCTGATGTGGATGGTTCTCATATCCGCACCTTGCTTCTGACCTTCTTTTTCAGGAATATGAGATCACTTCTCGAAGAAGGATGCGTCTACATTGCTCAGCCTCCTTTGTATAAATTCAAACGGAAAAGAAAAGAGCAGTATGTTTATTCCGATCAGGAATACCAAAGTGCCTTGGTGGAATTCGGAGTAGAAGATGCTCGTCTTAAAATCAAAAAAAACAATAAAATTATAGAGGGCGATGATTTAAAAAATCTTTTGTCATCCCTTTCCAATATAAATCTTCAGTTGCATCTGATAGAAAAGCACCATAATATTCCATCTTTGAGTTTTTTAGGTTTAAGGAATAAAGAAACCAAACTTTTTCCTCGTTTTCTTTATAAATATCAAAAACAAAGTGGATACTTTTTTGACCAGGAAGACATCAATCGCTTTATGAAACAAAGAGAAGAAGCGGGAGAGCAGGTGTTTGTCAATGAAGAATCGGAAAAAATCCCACAAAACCCTGTGCTTATGCCTTCTGAAACAACAAAAATCAAGTATGCATTATATCTCAAAGAAATTTATGAAGTCCAGGAAATCAACAAATCTGTATCGGCAATGGAAAATTTTGGTCTGCAACTGGAAGATTACTTCACCGCTTCGAATGATGGCTATGAGTTGATTGAAGAAAAAGAGACGATCCCCGTAAAATCCTTAAGCCAGGTCATAGAGGAAACAAAAAATATTGCCAAAAGAGGCCTGGAAGTCCAGCGTTATAAAGGCTTAGGAGAAATGAATCCTGACCAGCTTTGGACAACGACTATGAACCCAGAGACTCGTACCCTGTTTCGTGTGCGCCTGGAAGATGCCAGTGAAGCAGAACGCCTTTTCTCTATCTTGATGGGCACCAATGTCGAGCCAAGAAAAGAGTTTATCGAAAGGCATGCCCTGGAAGTACGAAATTTGGACATCTAATCTCTTAGGAACAAGAATTAAATAACTTCCACATTCCCTCCCGCAGACTCAAGCAGATGCTATTAACATAGCACTGCTTAGCCTGCACAGGCTTTTCTTCATGTATTCTGATTGTAAAAAGAACCACAGATAGACACAGATAAACGCAAATAAAAAAATTTACCACGAAGAACACGAAGAGTACGAAGTTTAAAAATTATTTGTGTCCATTTGTGTTCATCTGTGGTTTAAACCGCATATTATTTGATTCTGTATGCAATACAAGCGAGAAGCGCGGTCTTCGCAAAAGCCTAACTCCAGCGCAATCCCTGCGTCTTTAATCCATGCTCTAATTCCATCGAATTTGTCTCATGGCTTCTACTATAACTTCCCGATCTTTCTTTAACAGCGTCACTTCCCCTGTTGCTTCTGCTATATAGATGCTATTGCCATGAACAAAAATGGCAATCAGATAAGCATAGTCTAATTGACCAAAAGGAGCAGCTAATTCAAGTAAATATCCTTCTGTTGCATTGGCTTTTATGCTTGCATCGCTCAGAAAAGTGTAGCCAGAGTCTGTCATTCGTTTTTTCAAAGCTTCCTTCCAGAAAGAAAGATCTGCTTTGGGGTAGTTTTCTTCTTTCCTTACACGATAAAGAATTCCTTCGGAGCTTACAGCACGAAAGTCTTTACCCTTATCATACTGAGCGAATCCTTTAGGTGCTGTAGCATTCATATTCATACATCCAGAAAGTAAGATTCCTAAACCCCAAAGCACCAGGCATAGTTTAATCATGGCTAAACTCCTTTATAAGATCTTCCATATTCATGGTATTGAGCCAGGGGAAAGAAGATACACCACTTGGTATGGGAGCTTTGCGTTCACGAAACCGAAAAGAGACAGACAACTGCGCATATTCCAGTCGATGTTCCAAAAGGAGAAGCGCACCCTTGAGTGTGTCTATTTCTTCAAGAAGTTTTGTGATTTCGCTTTCCACTGCAACAATGCCTTCCTGATTGGCTGTATACATGATAGCCAGAAATTTTTCTAAAATCTGGGATTGCGATTGCAGCCTCGTTCTCATTTCATCAAGTTCTGCCCCAATGTCTTTTGCAGCAAAATTTTTTTCTACAACAATTCCTAAACCTGAAGCGAATGCTATCATATCTTGTGTCTTATCTCTGGGAACTTTCAGTACAAGGTTCTGCTCTGTATAGATGGAAAAATAGCCACCTAAGGCCTCTACTTTTTCGATAATCTGCTTTGCCGTAGTAGCAGGATGCGATACCTTTAATACCAAGGATGCCTGAATGGCTATACATTGTATTTCTTTTCCTGCTGCCCAAGAAATAGAAAGCAGAGAAAGACATAGGACTTTTATAAAAATAGCTCTCATAGTCCTCCCCTTTCGATGCTGGCTAAAATCGCTGCTTTATAGCGATTTTCTTGATCCACATTGCTAAAGTAGGCTTCAATGACTTCTATGCTATTTTCTTTCACACAAACGCCTATCCAATATCTGTATGCTGGCTCTTGTTCTGACAATTGGAGGATTTTAAAAGAACCTGCGCTGGTAGTTTCTGAAGAGTGGTATTCTGGTGCCAGACGTTTTTTGATAGCTTCTATCCAAAAATTGCTATCTCCTTTGGGTTTGTTCGCTCGTCTACTTGCCCAGAAAACAGCACCGTCAGGACTTTCGGCTATCCAATGCCTTTCTGCTTCTAGCGCAACCATACCTTGGGGAACCGTCATCTTCATGAAATCACCAGATAAAGCGATATCACGTCTGAAGGGCGATAGCCCGTATATCCAGTGAAAAGCAGATACTACCTCTGTCTGTGTTGTCATTCCTTGTCTATCTTGTTTGGGATGAACTACGAGCGTAAGACGAGAATAAGCAGCAAGAGACGATAGTGTTTTCAGTTGTTGCTCCATCTGGTCAATGGCCTCGGTAAGTCTTCTGACCTCTTGCAAAATTTTTAGCTTTTCCTGCTCATTTTGGGCTTTTTCCAAAAGGATCAGAAATCGTTCTCGTGTTGCTTTCATGCTTTTTAAGTGCATATCTACAGAAAAATAAGAATCCGTAACATCATGAGCAGTGATGGAGCGTTCTATAACATCTCCTATACCTGCCAGTTGTGCAAAGACTTCCTGAAATTTTTCTACTGGGATTCTCAAGGTAATGCTTGTGCCACTTCTGCTCTCTACATAGCCTTTTGCCTCTTCACAAAATTTTTCTGCTCTTTCTAAGGTTTCTGTGGTGCTGACAACAGACATGCGAAGATAACCATTGTAGTGTACCATCCGTTTTGCAGGCATTTTCTGAGATTTTGAAGAGCCAACCTCTTGCAAAGCAGCCTGTTCTTTTTTCTTGATGGCAACCTCTGGCTTAGCAGCAAAATTTTGCACACCTAGACTTTGAGAGTCTATAGACTTCGCAACAACAGGGTAGACCTCCGATGGCTTTGAGTACTCTGCCCTCTTGGATGATGGGGAGCTGCATCCACCCCAAAAAACATAGAAGCTCATGAAAAAGATAAAAAATACTCTCCTCATTTTCCCCTCCTGATATAAAAAAACAGGCTTGATAGAAATCAAGCCTGTTTTACACAATTTATAAAAAAAACGGATTACTTGCTAGAGGAAGTTGCTCTTTCTAATTTTCCCATGATGGAAAAAATAAATACAGCAGATAGGATGCAGCAAACAATAAAGATTCCCCATACCTGCCATACTGCTATGGAAACCCACAGAGAGCTACCGACAAAAAGGAGCTTATTGCCAATAGCGGTGGCTCCTAGCCATCCTCCTTGCATCAGTCCCTGGAATCGGGGAGGTGCAACTTTAGATACAAAAGACAGGCCCATAGGACTCAAAAAAAGCTCGGCCATAGTCAGAATAAAATAGGTATTGATCAGCCAATAAGCAGAGACTCTATCAGGAGAAGGTTTTCCTGCCAATGCTGCTGGGGATTGCAAATGCAAAGAAGCAACGAGCAGAAGCAAAAATCCCAGAGCTGCCATAATCATACCAAAACCGATCTTTTTAGGGGTGGAAGGCTCTTTGCCCTTTTTATTGAGATAGCCAAAAACACCCACAACGACAGGAGTCATGAATACAATAAAAATAGGATTGAATTGCTGGAATATTTCAGGATCAATAGGATTTACAGCAGGGAATTTTGTATAGAAGAAATAAGATAAACCAGAGCCAACGACAACAAGAACCAGCCCAATCAGGCGGGTAATTTTGGCAGCACTTCTATTCAGAACGAATACTAGCCCCAGAATGGCTCCAATTAAAGATAAGAAAGATTTCAAATCAAAAATCAGATAAGAAAGGGCATCCACTTGCTGTACAGTATAGTCTCTTGCAAAATAGGTCATAGTCAGACCATTTTGATGGAAAGACATCCAGAAGAAAATAACGACCAGGAATACCAGAGCAAGAGCGGTGAGTCTTTGTTTTTCTTCTTCTTTAGACATTTCAGGAACAGCCGCAGCATCTTTTTTGGCAGCCTGTCCTCTGTCAGGTAGAAGTTTCTTAAAGAAAACAAAAACCAAAAAGGAAACAAACATAGCCGCTGCAGCGATCAGGAAAGCGTAGTTATAGCCTGTTACAAAAACTTCCAGATATTCTCTGGCAAACAAAGATAGATCTGTAACCTCTTTCCCTGAAACTTTATTTGCCAGTTCCTGGAATTGAGCCTGTTCTTTTATGGTTCCTTTGATAAAGGAGTGGCAGAGGGCTGGCAGATTGGAATCATAGAGAAAATTTTTGGATGTAAGCCACCAGTTTCTGATTCCTGCGGCTGCACTGGGAGCGAAAAAAGCTCCGATGTTGATGCCCATATAAAAGATGCTAAAAGCAGAGTCTCTTAGACCTTTGTATTGAGGATCATCATAGATTTGGCCTACCACAGCCTGGAGGTTGCCTTTGAATAAACCATTTCCAAAAGCAATGATGAAAAGCCCTGCAACTGTAGCAGCATAGCTCATGCCAGGAATTCCCATAAGCACATAACCGCCAAACATAATCAGAATCCCAGACAAAATTACGCTTTTATAATTTTGTAATCTGTCTGCTAAAAAGCCACCTAGCAAAGCCAAGGCATAGATTGCAAAGTAAAACCAACTGTAAAGACCACCAGATTCTGCTGGTGTCATACCAAACTTAGCATCCAGAAAAAGTACCAGGATTGCCATCATGGTATAAAAGCCAAATCTTTCGCCCATATTGGCGAAAAAGGCTACGTATAAACCTTTTGGATGACCTTTGAACATAGAAATGTGTTCCTTTAAAAATAGTAAAATGATCGGAAAACTTATTCTAACGTTTTCTGTGGTCACAGCTTTTTCCTGTGCCAGATGAGCAGTGCTATGATAATAGCATCTGCTCCAGCAGGCGGTATTCACTCTTATTCTTTTTATGGACTATAAATACCACAGATTCTGTTAGAGCCAGTCGGAAAACTTATCTATAGTGTTTAGATATTGTAGAATTTTACAATATATTTTTCAAGGTTTTTTTTCCTTAATTTCCTTCTATTGCGAATTGACAAAAATTTATATTCAGGTTATACTTGTATTTTAAGGTGCACGTTGGTATCTTTGATATTCTGATGTAATTTTGTGAGGAGAATTTTATGCTTAGAAAATTTTATTTGTTATTTTTTATCTTGCTTTGTAGTTTGGCAGTATCCTGTACAACCAGCAGGACATCTCGTGTTGATGTAGACGATGATATAGTACATGATACAGAAGTGAGCAGCAAAGATCTACGCACTATGGCGAGAAATATGGCAGAAGATATTTTGCAATGCCCTCAGATTAAGGAACGCATAAAAAAAGAGCTTCCTCCTGCTAAAATCGCCTTTGCCCAGATGACAAACAAAACAAGAGATTATGATTTTGATAAATGGGAAATTTTAACCAAGATACGTGGCTATCTTATCCAATATTCTCGTGGGTATATGACTTTCCTGGAATCTGAAAAAATAAAAGATGTCATTTTAGAAAACACAGGCCAGGATAAGGAAGAAGATTTAGAATCTCTATTTAAGCTAGTTCCTGATCTTTATAAGGCAGACTATATACTGACAGGCCGTGCTTATACCAAAGAACAAAGAACCAAAGATATGACAACCAAATATCATAGTTATACTTTTTGGCTAACGCATGTTGGAACCAGGGCTATCGTTTGGCAGCAAGATTATGAGGTAAAAAAAGCTAGTGATCCTGGATCTTTATACAGCCGCGAGTAAAGGAAAGAATCATGAAAGTGTTTTATTTTTTATTCTATCTAGTTCTTGCTTTTTCTATAGGATGCCAGATTGGCCCTCCCAAAGCCTATTTCTATTCTCATGAATACGATAAAGCTCTGGAAATCTGTCAAAATACAGTCGAGGAGAATCCTACAGGCAAAAACTATGCGTACCATCGCCTTTTCCTGGCCTCTGTCGCTTTTACTATGGGACGCTATCAGCAAGCAAACAAGGCTTTCAGGGAAGCACTTAAAGTAATGGAAAGCTATGGAGAAGATGAAGCAAAAGAATTGATGGCCATGATAGGAAGTGAAAAAGGCAAAGAATATAAAGGCGATCCTTACGAAAAGATGATGGCGCATTTTTATACAGGCATGACATTCTATTTTATGGAAGATTACGATAAAGCACTCGCTGGTTTCAAGAATGCCCTGGGAGCGGATATGATGTCTCCTAAAGAAGAATACAAAAGAGACTGTATCTTGCTTTATTTTATGGCGGCAAGAACAGCCCTTGTTCTGGGGGAAAAAGAAAATGCAGCGATGTTTTTACAAGAAGCTTTACAGCAATCGCCTAAAAACGATTATCTGGATTTAGAAAAATTTTCCAAAAGCAATCTGACAATCTTGATCGAAGCTGGCAAAGGCCCAGGAAAAAGAGCTGTAGGATCTGGAGAATCTATTGAGCTTTTAGAAGCTGCAGATTATCCTGAAGAGAGCGTAGAAATTTTCATCAATGGCGAAAGTATGGGCAAGGCCAGCCTCATGGCTGATATCTTTTATCAGGGGAATACTTGTGGAAGAAGCAAAGCCAGCTCTTTGCGCGAAGCTAAAGGTATAGCAGGCGATCTGGCGATGGGGATGCCTCTTTTGCAATCTAAAGCAGACACTCGTGTATGGAATTTTTTGCCAGGTAAAGTTTTTGGCTTTTGCAAAGAAATCCCAGAAGGCTTTCATACCATTACGCTCAAGTTCTATGACAAAGAGGGGATGGAGCTGACAAACTATGAACAAACATGGTATTATTGTCCTGTAAAGAAAAATACTGTCTATTGCTTGCGCAGTGGAAAAGACAAAGGAAATGCACAACCAGGCGGTAAGTTTGTTCCTAAAAAGCTAACACCCCCTGATCCCAAAATAAAACCCGATGAGGTTAGAAATTCATGGCCAGGAACAAAGGAATATGAAGATTTTCTTTTTGAAAAGAAGGGAATATAAATGAAAAATATATTTTTGCTTTTAGTTACTTTGTCTGTTTTGCTGATTTCCTGCAAATCCAACCAGCCTGTGATAGGGAGAAGCGTTACAGAACAGGAAAAAAGGCAATCCGTAATGCTGGATCAGGAAAATCAGGTCATTTTTATAGACCAGGATTTGGTAGATGAATTGAAGATCATAAAATCTCAGGCAAGCAGAAATGATATGGGAATGCTTGTGGTCAAAGTGCATTTCCAGACCAATATAGATGAAAACGTTCCTGTTGACATCAAATGCAGCTTTACTCACAAAGATGACAAATTAGAAGAAACTCCCTGGAAACCATATATTATCAAGCGTCATGAAGTAGTCCCTGTGGAGTTTACCAGTCTTTCTCCCTCTGCTGCCAAATTCAATGTTTTAGTAAGATTTACAAAATAAGGAGCAAGCTATGGAACGATATTTACTTTTATTTTTCTGTATTTTTTTTGCTATTTCTTGCCAGCAAAACAAAGAATATGTAAAAAATAAACCAGTGGAAGTGCCTGCTATTACACACCAGGATCCCAAAAATCCTATAGATACAGATCTGATAGATTGGAAGCCTTTTGGAAAAAATGTTGATAAATCATCCAAAACATATCAGGAATATTCTTCCTATTTCCCTAAACTCGATGATGCCAGTTTGAAAAGCAGAATCGTTGTAGCCTCTTTGGAAGAAACCCTTAAACCACTGGAAGATAAGTTCAAGCTAGCCTTGTTTTGCAGTGGTAAGTTTGTTGTGGTAGAGCGAGACATACAGAAATATCAGGATAGCTTGCTGAATATCTCCGCCAATCAGGAAGAGGCCTTACAAAAGCTAAACGATTCTTTGTATAGTCAATATTTGCTTTTGATCCAAAAAGAGCAAACCCAAAACAAATGGACTTTGTATAATCTATCCGAAAAAAAACAACTTCATGAAGAGATGATTCCTGAAGAAAATGTTCTTCCCCTTGTGAGCAGTATAAGCCAGGATGTTTCTAAGCAGGAATGGAAAGGGCAGATCGCTTCTCAGCCCCTTTCCGATAACAAAGTCATCATCAATGCTGGTTCTCTGGATGGCGTAAAAAAAGGTGATTCCTTTAAAGTAGAAGGAGAAGAGGAAGAATTGATTATAGAAGAAGTAGAAGAAAAATATGCTACCTCTCGGATCAAAGGAATGAAATCTCTTTCTAAGGGAATGAAGATTAAAGAACTGAAAAGTTAGGATAAATCTATGAAATGCCCTCAATGCCACAAAGAAATTCTCCAAAATTCAGCTCGTTGTGTTTGTGGTTATAGCGTAGAAACAGAGACTATGGCAGAAAATTGCCTCTCCCCAGGAGAGGCAGGGATACTCACAATTGTAGAAGAAGAGCTACTTTCTGAAAAAAAAAGTCTGGATACAATAGATAGTGCGCAGATAGAGCTGCCTCCTGAAAAATCTCAGTGCGCCACTATAGCTGATAGCGAGATTTCTTCTAATTCATCTCAGAACATAACCATATCGGATAATTTTTCTCCTGAAGATTTTGAAGATGTTTCCTGCTCTGAGACATCTAAAATTCCTGCTGTGAATCAAGATAATTCTTTTACCATGGAAGATATTGATGCCAGCGCATTGACTTTCGATGAAAGTGCTGACAACAAAACAGCTTTTGATGGAAACTCTAATAAAGATATAACCATCCAAAATCTAGCCCAACAAACACAAAAAGAGAAACAATATTTTGGAGTGCAAAGTCAGGCTGTAACATACCAGAAAAAACCTCCCCAAAAGGCTTTTGAGCCAGGCTCTGTCATTAAAAATACCTATAAAATTCTTAAGGTTCTAGGTCAGGGAGGGATGGGGAAAGTCTATCTTGCCAACCATCTAAGGCTCAATAAAACTGTGGTTATTAAGACCCTTCTTTCCCATAGTGGCAGCGAAACCAGCCTGAAAAGATTTGAAAGAGAAGCCCTCTTGCAGGCACAGGTGAATCATCCCAATGCTGTAAGCATAATAGACATGGATCAAACAGAAGAAGGCATTCTGTATATGGTCATGGACTATGCTCCAGGAAAACCTCTGAGTGAATTGATTCAATCCAATGCCATTGATTTTCATGATGTCATAGAGATAGGGAAACAAATCCTCGAAGTTTTGATCTATGCCCATGAAAAGAAAATCATCCATCGAGATCTCAAGCCTCAGAATATTATCGTAGATGGAGAGAAAAGCAAATATCATTGCAAAATATTGGATTTTGGCATTGCCAAAATGCTTTCCGAAAATCAGCAGGAAGTATCAGACAATCTGACAGGAGAAAACAGAATCGTAGGGACGTTGCGCTATATGCCTCCTGAACAAGCTATAGGAGAAAAGGTAGACTTCACAGCAGATCTTTACTCTGTAGGCGTAGTTTTATATGAGATGACAACAGGAAGCGTTCCTTTTGTTTCTAATGAAAGCTTTAGTCTTACTTCCATGCTGATTAACAAGAAGCCCCCTTCTTTTCATGAAATCAAGCCTCGATTTTCTGTGAGTAAGTCCTTAGAAAATGCCATTATGAAGGCATTATCTAAAAATCCTTCAGAACGCTTTCGCAGTGCAGAAGAATTTAAAAAAGAATTAGAGCGTATTGCGCAGGATGGTTCTAAGCCTTCTTTCTCTTATAAAAAAGTCTATGCTGCTGGTTTTTTGGCTCTTGCTTTCCTACTTTCTTTTGCCTCTACTTTTTTATATAAAAATTATCTGGAAAAGAAAGAAATAGTACGGAAAGAACAAGAAAAGCAAGAAAAAGCAAAAATAGAATTAATAAAAAAAGAGAAAGAAAAGCAAGAAAACTATAAAAAAATACAACAAGAAATCCAATTCTTTAAAGAAAAAGAAGACTGGGAGGCTGCTTTCAAAAGCATCAAAAAAGCTATGGAGATAGCGGATGCCAAAGAGCAGGAATCTCTTCTGAATGACCGAAAAGATTTGGAAAAGAAAATTGCTCAAAAAATCCTGACAAATGCCAAAAAATTTCAAGACATGCAGCTTTTGGAAAAAGCCCTTTCAGAATACCAGAGAGTACTGGAATACGATAAAAACCTGGCAGAAGCCCACTATTATTCAGGAGAAATCTTTTATTGGCAGGCAAAATACGATAAGGCATCAGAGTTCTTCTTCAATACCATACAATTGCAGCCCGATTTTGCCCTTGCATACAATAAATTAGGGGATATCGCTATAAGACAAAACGACATGGAAAAATCCTTTGCCTATTTTCAGAAAGCTTTGGAAATTCAGCCACTTTTAGCAGAGTCTCATAGCGGTCTTGGCGTAATCTATTCCCATCAGGAAGATTATAAAAAAGCCCTGGAGCACTTACAAAAAGCCCAGGAAATCGCTCCTGACTTAATAGAAGCAAAGCAAAACCTTGCCATTGTATTCCAAAAATTAGAAAAATACAAAGAAGCTCTGGAAGTCTATGAGAAATGGAAGGAACTAGAACCTGATAATCCTGATATTCCTTACAACATGGGCTCTATGTACCTGAAAACAAAAGACTACGACAATGCCTTGAAAAACTTTGAATCTTTTCTCCTTCTGGAAAAATCTCCGCAGGAAAGAGAAAGAGTAGAAAAAATTCAAAGAATCGTAAGACAACTCAAAGCCCGAGGCAAAAAGAAATGAGATTTCCCAGGGCACTTGCCCTGGGCTTTATGGAGGAAAATTTGAATACACAGAACATTGAAGCAATCTATACCCTTTCTCCTCAGCAAAAGGGAATGCTGTTTGAAACCCTTTCTGGAAACGAGCAAGGAATTCATATAGAACAGTTTGTATTTCTTTTGGAAGGAATGCTGGATAAAACAGCTTTTTTAGCAGCCTGGGAAAAAGTAACAGAACATCATGCCATTCTCCGAGAATGCTTTGTTTGGAAGAACCAGGAAGAGCCTTTGCAGGTTGTGTTGCCTTCTGCCAAGGTTCCAGTACAGTGGGAAGATTGGAGAAATCTTCCCAAAGACGAAGAAGAGAAAAAGCTGGAATCCTTGCTCATCATGGATAGAAAACAAGGATTCATCCTATCCAAGGCACCCTTGATTCGCCTTTTCGTCTTCTCTTTGGGGGAAAAACAGCACAAGCTCCTATTGACAGTGCATCATATTCTATTAGATGGATGGTCTTTAATTCTTATTCTGAAGCATTTTTTCCTTTGCTATGAAGCACTACAAGGGAAAAAAGCCGTTTCCTTACCCTTTTCCCCTCCCTATCGAAATTATATTGCCTGGCTCAAACAGCAAAGCCTGGCAGATGCAGAGATGTTCTGGCATAAAAATTTACAAGGCTTTTCCGATCCTACTCCTATTGGCAAAAAGAGCGAAAGCATCCTGGAATGGAAAGCAGAAAATCCCTATAGCGAGATAGTTTTTACTTTCCCAGCAAATCTTACAGAAAGATGGAGCAAGATCTCCCGCCAAAACCAATGGACGCCCAATACTTTGTTCCAGGCTATGTGGGGCCTCCTTTTGTCCTGCTATAGCAGCAGAGAAGACATTGTCTTTGGAATCACGGTATCAGGCAGACCTACTATGGCTGGCATTTCTGATATGGTCGGTCTTTTTATCAATACATTGCCCCTTCGTCTTACTATAGAAAAAAATCTTTCGCTACAAGGCTACTTTGGCAACATCCAGGAAAAGAACCTTTCCTTGCAAGAATATCAATACTACACCACAGGACAGATACATAAATGGAGCGATATGCCTGGAGCTTTGCCTCTTTATGAAAGCATTCTCGTTTTTGAAAACTATCCAATAGAAAATCCCATCATGGAAGCAGGCGGATTGAAAAGCGACATTCGCAATGTATACGCAAAGGGTGCCCAGACCCGTCATGCGCTTGCAATTCTTATAACTATGATGCAGGAAACGAAATGCAAGTTTATCTATGACTCTCGCAGGATTTCAAGAGAAGACATGGAGAAAACCATTTTGCATTTTTCTCAATGGATGCAAATCCTTGCTCAGGGAAATCTGGACCAAAAGCTCCATACACTTATAGATAGCATTCCTCAGAATCAAATTCCAGAAATCCATCCTTTGCTGCAAAGAGAGAGCAAAGAAAAATCCGACTTCGTCTCGCCTACGAATCTTTATGAAAAGAAAGTGGCACAGATTTGGTCTGAAGTTCTCGGCATAGAAAAAATCGGAATACACGATAACTTTTTTTCTATGGGAGGGCATTCCCTTCTTGCCGCACAACTCCTCTCCAGGCTTAGCGAATCTTTCCAGGTAAAGCTTCCTATGGTGTGCCTATTTCAAGGCCCGACCATAGCTAAAATAGCCCTGGAAATAGAAAAAAGACAAAAGCAAGAAAAGCAAAGCGATAAAACCCTCACTATTCAGCCTAACCAGGAGGATCGCTATAAACCTTTCCCCCTGACAGATGTACAGGAAGCCTACTGGATTGGTCGTACAGGTGCTTTTGACCTGGGAAATGTTTCCACGCATGGCTATTTTGAAATCGAATCGAGGCATATGGATCTTTCCAGACTAAATCAGGCATGGCAAAGGCTTATAGAATACCATGATATGCTTCGTGCTATTATCTTGCCAGACGGACAGCAACAGGTTTTAGAGAAAGTTCCCTTTTATTCCTTTGAAACGCTGGATTTACGAGGCAAAAATGAAGAGGATATTTCCAGAGAATTGAGCCAGATACGCTCTCGTATGTCCCACCAGGTTTTGCCCATCGCTCAATGGCCCATGTTCGAGATTCGAGCTACTCTTCTTGACAATGATATCATTCGTATCCATATCAGTCTGGATGCCATGATTCTGGATGCCTGGAGCTTCAATCTCCTGAGCAAAGAATGGCAAGAGCTTTATCAAGACATAAATCGCCCATTGCCTCCTTTGGAAATCACATTCCGTGACTATGTGCTTGCAGAGCGAAGCCTGACACAATCCGATGCTTATCATAATTCCCAAGAATATTGGGAAAAACGTCTTCCCGATCTTCCTGGCGCACCAGAATTGCCTGTTGTGGAAAACTTTGATTTTCATGCTACGCCTGTGTTCGAAAGGCACCAGAACACCCTGGATACAGAAACATGGACAAATCTTAAAAATAAGGCAGGCCAAAGAGGATTGACCCCATCCTGTTTGCTTTTGGCTGCTTATGCCACAATTCTGGGAACCTGGAGCAAAAACCCTCATTTTATGATCAATGTCAGCCTTTTCCATCGCCTGCCGTTACACCCTCAGATACAGGATGTTGTTGGCGATTTTACTTCTCTTACGCTGCTGGAAGTAAAGAATGCATCATCAAACAATTTTTCCGAAAACGCAAGAGCCATACAGCAGCAGCTATGGCAAGATTTGGATCATAGCCATGTCAGCAGCATCAAGATTATGAGAGACCTAGGAAAAATACAGGGCAGAACAACGGGAGCGGTCATGCCCGTTGTGTTCACGAGCGATCTCACACAGCCTTCGGAGCAAAGAAAATCCAGCTCCTTTAGCTGGATGGGGAAAGGCATCTACAGCATAACCCAAACGCCCCAGGTATGGCTCGACCATCAGATCATAGAAGAAGATGGAGCTTTGGTCTTTCAGTGGGATTCTGTAAAAGGCATTTTTATGAGCGGTGTTCTGGACTCCATGTTCCAGGCATATTGCAATCTTCTCAGCAGCCTTGCAGAAAACGACAGTGCATGGGAGAACGTTTCTGGGGAATCTCTGATCCCCAAAGAGCAGATAGAAATCATAGAAAGGCATAATAAAACAAAGGCACCTGTACCACAAGGCTTGCTACACTCCGCTTTTTTGGAACAGGTTGTTCCCAGATATCTTCAGAATGCGGTAATCACGACTAAAAAAAGCCTGACCTATAAGGAATTGTACCTTCGATCCCTACAAATTGCCAATATGCTCAAAGATGCCAGAGTGAAGCCCAATACCCTTGTCGCTGTTGTCATGGAAAAGGGATGGGAACAGATTGTCTCTGTTCTGGGCATTTTACAGGCTGGCGCAGCCTATCTTCCCATAGATGCTCATCTTCCTCAAAAAAGGATTCACTATCTTTTAGAAGATGGCAAAGTTCAGCTTGCCCTGACTCAGTCTTATGTAGAAAATACTTTTGAGTGGCCTTCTCATGTCCATCATATCGCAGTAGACAGGCAAGACGCAGCACCAGGGGGCCGTACCATTGAAGCAATACAAAAGCCTCAGGATCTGGCCTATGTGATCTATACATCAGGTTCCACAGGCATGCCTAAAGGAGTCATGATAGATCACCAGGGAGCACTCAATACAATCTGCGATCTCAATAAACGCTTTTCCATCAGACCCGAAGACAAGGTACTCGGCTTATCCCTCTTGAGCTTTGATCTTTCCGTATATGATATTTTCGGAATTCTAGGGGCAGGTGGAACCATTGTTTTGCCCGATGCTAATGCCCTGCGCGACCCATCCCACTGGGCTAATCTGATTGTCAAAGAAAAGGTAACGATCTGGAATACGGTTCCTGCCTTAATGGAAATGCTTGTAGAATATCTGGCAGGGAAAGGCGAGATACTTTCCTTTTTCCCTCGTCTTGTCATGATGAGTGGCGACTGGATTCCCGTCAATTTACCCGATAAGATCAGGAGTCAACGCAAGGACTGCCAGCTCATCAGCATGGGAGGAGCTACAGAAGCCTCGATATGGTCTATCATCTATCCTATTGATAAGGTAGATCCTCACTGGAAAAGCATACCATACGGTCATGCTATGGTGAACCAGGCATTCTACGTCATGAACAAATCTCTGGACATTCGGCCTGTATGGGTATCTGGTGAGCTTTACATAGGCGGTATCGGCCTTGCCAAAGGCTATTGGGGTAATAAAGAAAAAACAGAGGCTGCCTTTATCATTCATCCTAGAACAAAAGAAAAGCTTTACAAGACAGGCGATCTAGGACGCTATCTGCCCGATGGAAATATCGAATTTCTAGGAAGAGAAGACTTCCAGGTAAAAATACGAGGCCACCGCATCGAACTGGGAGAAATCGAAACAGCCCTCTCGCAACACCCAGGAATTCGTACTTGTGTTGTGGATGCAATAGGTGAAAAAAATAACCGCAGGCTCGTTGCATACATCGTCAGGCAGCAACACAACGCAGAATTGACAGAATCCGAAGACAGATGGAAATTCAAGCTCAAAGAACTCAATTTCCGAAAGACAGATGCCGAACAATTTTCTTTGGATTTGTTACAGCCATCTCCTGAATCTATGAAAAAACAACGCATCCAGAGGAGGACATTCCGCTCTTTCTTAAAGCAGCCCATACCCCTGGAAAAATTCAGCGAATTTTTAAGCTGCCTTATGCCTGTAGACATCGAAGGGATCAAAAAATATCGCTATGGCTCTGCTGGTGGTCTGTATCCAGTCCAGACTTATATATATATCAAGCCTGGCCGCATTGAAGGCATCATCGGAGGCATCTATTACTACAACCCCAAAGAACATCGCCTTATATTGATTCATGAAAACCCCAAAATATATGCCTATATCCATTTCCCTGGAAACCAGGAAATGTTTGTGGAATCTGCTTTCACCATCTTTCTCATCGGCTATCAAAAAGCCATTGAACCCATGTATTCTAACAGAAGCCTGCACTACAGCATCCTGGAGGCAGGAATCATGAGCCAGCTTTTGGAAGAAACAGCGATAGAGCAAGAGATAGGACTTTGCCAGATAGGGGAATTTTACTTCGATAAAATTCAAGACCTATTCGATCTTGAGCCAGACCATGTCCTTCTTCATAGCCTGGTAGGCGGAAAAATTGCACCAGAGCAAAAAGAAAGCTGGTCTCCTTTGCAAGAAATGCAGGCCAAAGCGATCCAGAAGAAAAAAGAATCCTACCATGAAGACAAAGCCTTGAGCGAAGATTTGCAAAACTTTCTCAAAGACAAGCTCCCTGCCTATATGGTACCGTCATCTTTTATCATCATGGATGAGCTTCCCCTGAGTGCTAATGGGAAAGTAAACCGCAAAGCATTGCCACAAGTATCGGGAACGTCACAGGAAAAAACATCCACAATGCCCGTTTCCGAAATGGAACAAAACATCGCCTCTGTATGGCAAGAAGTGCTGAAAGTAGATAAAGTAGGAGTGGAAGACAGCTTCTTCGATTTAGGCGGAACCTCCCTACACATGGTACAGGTTCATAGCAAACTCGTCAAAAAGCTCAATAGAGAGATTCCTATTGTGGAAATGTTTTTCCAGCATTCTACCATAGCAGCACTCAGCAAGCACCTTACAGAAACTTCTCCCAAAAATGATCTTTCCGATGTTCCCCATGCAGACGCGAATAAAATGAAAAATATGCGAGAAAAAAGGAAAAGATCCAGAGACAATATTGGATAATCACAAAATGCAGTCTGAAGCAGATACGATTTCCATCCCACAGACTGCATTTGCCAAAAAGGATTCAGTATAAAAAATTGTTACTTTCACTTTCTTCCTCTCATCACAAAAAAACAATCTACAATAAAAACGCTCTTGACAATACCAAGAAAAGATATATATTAAATTTAAAGCATAGAAGGAAATTTCTTTCATGGAGAAAAAAATGAATAAAGAAAATCAACTCAAAATTACAGAAAACCTACCACAAAAAACTTTCTTTAAACCACTTTTTGTCTCCATATCGCTATTCCTTGCTATAGGAACAGGATCAGCTTATTACATAAGCCATCCCAATCAACCAGTATCCCAGGAAAAAACAAATACTGTAGACACTTTACAAAATGCCCATACATGGCTGGCACCCTTTGTAGAAAGCCAAAAATTCAAGCTACAAGAAATACCCAAAGAATTCCGCAATCTAAAAGAATTCTTACAAATACTTTCTTATCGCATGGATAGCTATTTTAACGATCCACAAGCAAATAAAAAAATGCTACTTCAAGATATACAAGAAACCATTATAAAAAATATAGATAAAGAAAGCCAATATACCATTGAGCAACATCTAACTTTACTAAAACTCAATCTAAACCTGACACCTGAAGAACTACAAAGCCATGATACTTGCACCTATGCGTGTATTGTCTATAAAAAAGCCATACCCATGCTCCAAGACTTTTTTCAACAAAAAAAATAGTTTCCAAGTTTAAAGACTTGATTTTATAAGGAGACATGCATGTCCAATGTCCAGAGAATTACGGAAGGATTAAAAGAATTAGGGCTTACAGGCGAAGACCTCCAAGAATCCGTACAGGTAATCATCCAATTACAAGCAGAGCTGGCAACCTCCATCGCAGAGCTAAGGAAAAAAAATCTCCCTTCCTCTCTAGCCATTGCCAATCAGCCACAAGCTGTACAACTCATTGACATGATAACAGATCATATCGTAGAAGAACAAGGCCTCCTTCTAAGAGCCATGCAAGGCGAAGACATCTACGATTCTCTAGCCATAATAAAAGCCAAAATCGAGTCTTTAATCGCAGGCGAAACCTCCCAGGCACGCACTATAAGCCATATTACTCAAAGAATGAAACAAATGAAACGCCCAGAATCCCAATAATAGCAACATCTTATCAAAATACAAAAAAAATAAACTTTTTTCTTGACTTTTTCCCACTTTATGATACAATACTCCCATAAAGTGAAAGCCGAGATGGCGGAACTGGCAGACGCGCTAGGTTCAGGTCCTAGTGGGGTACCCACTCCCCGTACAGGTTCGATCCCTGCTCTCGGCACCATGAATTGCCCCGTCGTTCAATTGGCAGGACACGTGACTCTGGATCATGCGATTAAGGTTCAAGTCCTTACGGGGCAGCCAACCCGGCATCTGTTCGAACTTTTCGGAAATTTCAAACAGATGTCTTTGTTTACTCACCCGAACATAAATCTTCATTTCCATCCTGGTCAATTCTACTTTCTCAATTAAAACTTCCAAAATCTCTTTTTTCTGCTTTTCCTCCATTTGATAAAACATGCTTGCCAGAGGGAAAATCATATCATAAATATCCTCTGGAGTGAAAATCTCTTCGTTTATTTTCAATAGTTCATTAAACAGTTTTTGCTTCTTTTCTTCCAGTACTTTTTTTTCCTGCAAAATTTTTTCTAGTCGGGGCCCCACGAGTTCTTTAACTTGCACCTCGCTGAGGTTTGGCAGTTGTTTTACTAATCCACTGGATTCATTGACTATATCTTGAATTTTGGTTTCCAACCAGGCGATCTCTTTTTGCATTTCTACGGTATCGGATTTTAGATTTCCATAAACCTGCTCAATGATCGTATTGAGTGTTCCATCATCTTCAATCAATTCTAAGATTTTATCGCAAATCAGATTTTCCAGTTCTTCCGCAGGTAAATACGGAGGATAAGGGCAATCGCTTTTCCTGGAATTTTCAGGATGGCGATAATAAAAGTAAATATTTTTCCCCTGGTTACCGGTTCCTGCGCTGCTCTCTAAATACGTCCCGCAATGAGTGCAATGGATCAGCCTTGAAAAAAGATAAGTATGATGTTGATTTTCTGCGGCGTTATTGCTTTTAGTTTCATAGTTCCGATTTAGCATTCTTTGGGCTCGTATCCATTTACTATGGGGTACAATTTGTGGCCATAGCCCATTTACTAATTCAGATTGGCTTTTAATTTTTCTTTGGCTGATGTAAACTGGATTCCGTAAAATTTGCCAAATAGCCGTTTTACACCAATTTTTGGCAGGGTGAAATTTCCCTCTTTTTGAAGTATATTCTCTTGTTTGATAACCCTGTTTATTAAGCCACTTAGCAACTTCACAATAGGAACCACATTCCAGATACTGATCAAAAATTTGGTTAACGATACTGGCTTCATGTTCATCTACATATAAATGTCCTTTTCTTTTGAGATCGCATCTGTAGCCATAAACATAACCTCCATTGTAAAACCCTTGTTTCGCTCTGGCTTGCATGTTGGCGGATGTTCTTTCTGAAATCTGTTCCCTTTCAAACTGAGCAAGAGCAATAAAGATCGTCATCATCGCTCGACCCAAGGGAGTAGATGTATCAAACTTTTCCCTCAAACTTATGAAATCAACCTTATTTTGATGGCAAAATTCGATAAAATGTAGAAAATCTAACGTTGATCGGCTGATACGTGAAATTTCAGTACAAACAACGGCTTCTACTTTGTTTTCCTTAATATCTTTCAGCAGATTTTGAAATTCTGGCCTATTGGTATCTTTTGCAGATCGCCCTTCCTCTTGATAGACAGCATAGGATGCTTCTGGGTTTTCAAATTTCAAGAATTCGGTTACTCTCTGTAATTGAGACTGGATAGAGCCACCTTCGGCACGAACCTGATGGTTGGTGCTGACTCTCAGATATAATGCATATTTCTTCATTTTTAGCCCTTTTTCTTACAAATTTTATTGCAGATATGTTGGGCAAAAATAGAAGCTATCAGTTCTTTATTATAGTCAGGAGTAACAACTTTTACAATTTTTATTGTCTGCACTGGCAATTTTAATTTAGGGCTGTTTTTTTTAGGTTTTCTGGCTGGCTTTGAAAAGATTTTATCCATTCTATACATCCTTCCTTTTTGATTGTGCTATTTTTGATTTCCTTTCCTTGTCGCTTTGTTCTTCAGGAAAGGCTTTCATAACGATTTTTGCCATGATTTTTCCAATGCGGATCTTGCATACCCCATTGCGTTTAGGTTGAAACAAACAGCGGTCTCTGGCAACACATTCCCCAGTTTTATCGCAAATCCGAAAGAGTTCCTTGCGATTGATTTTTAAGCCAGGGTACCATTGCATTTTTCGGAGGCATCGAATCATTGTTGAATATCCAGATTTTGCCCCTGCCTTTTCTAAGATTTCCCAGACTTCCTCTACCTCTATGGGGTCAGATTTTTTCGGGGTGTTACACTCGGAGAGCATATCCATATTAGAATGCGCCTTCTTTTTGTTATAGAACTCCCAAACTGTATTTTTTGCATGAGAATGCAAAAACAATGAAATGGTGTTTATTGTGTGAGGAATGTCAATTTGCAAGGCTGATCCGTTATTTTTATGCTTCAAGGCTTTGAGTAGATTATTCCGAGGATTAAGCCAGAATTTGCCAAAGATGTCCTCCTTATCCTGCTCAGGGAGAAAATGATTTTCCTGTTCAAAACGCCTTTTTGATTCACAAAATATTGTATTTATGGTATCTTGTGGAATATTGGATAGTTCGCTCCAATCTTCTTTTGAAGTTGTTGAAGAATTCATATTGCCTTTTCCTTATCTCTATAAAAACAATAACATAAAGAGCAGAAAAATTGCTGTAAAATTGTTCAAGGGCATCTTTACTAAAACAAAATCTGTGCCTGGCAATTTCATATTTTCATTTTTATAATGCTATAATTTCAAATAAGTTATGAAATCAATGAAACCAATATTGCCAAAAATGGAAAAAAAAGTTGCAAAAAAGTTGCAAAAAAAGAGACAGGAATGGCAATTTAGGAAGGATCATGGAATGTTCCAAAAGTTTATCAATTTTGTAGGCCCGTATGTTCATTTTAATGGAAGGTGCAATGTTCCTGAATCAATTGCATTATGGGAAGTAGTGTTGATGCTTTTGCGAGCGGAAAGACCTCGTGATGAAGGGAAAACAATCGCTTCTCGAAGTTCGACAAGTTTTGATGCCAAAAGCGGCGAAATAGACAAATGGGGAGGAATCCTCGTAGTAGATTGCAAAAATCGCCTGGAAATTTTCGAAAAATTTACCCTGGCTCAAAGGTGTTTTGAAGAAGCATGGGATAGATGGGAAAGCAGGGAAGATTTGCGGGATGTTTGCCTGAGCATATACAAAATTATGGAAAATATAGATGAGAATCCTTTTTTCTGGCACGATTCGCAAGAACATAAGTTCACGGACATTCACAAAGAAAAAATCAAATATGCCCTTGCTTTTGTTTCTCTCACAAGGAAGCCAAAATTTCAATCAAAGAGTTCCAGAAGAGAGGAAGGGCTCCTGGGTCTCTCTTCTTCCATGAAGAAAGTACAAGAACGGCTTGCTTTGTTTGCCCGGTGTGATTATCCAGTCTTGATTCAAGGCGAAACAGGCACAGGAAAAGAGCTGGTAGCCAAAGCGATCCACAGCCAAAGCGAACGATCTCATAAAGTATTTCTCCCTTTAAATTGCTCCGCCATTCCAGAAACTCTGCTGGAAAACGAGCTGTTCGGCCACAGCAAGGGAGCGTTTACCGGAGCTTCCGATTTCAAACAAGGATTATTAGAACTCGCCCATGAAGGAACGCTATTTTTAGACGAGATTGCCGATATGCCACTTTCCTTGCAGGCTAAATTGCTGCGTGTTCTGGAAGATAAGCAAGTCAGGCGTTTAGGCGATAGGAATACATTTACCGTGGATGTCCGCATCATCGCAGCAAGCAATGTAAAACTCTTGCAAGCCGTCAGCGAAAAGAAATTTCGGGAAGACCTCTACTACCGTCTCAGTACGCTGGAAATACGATTACCACCATTGAGGGAAAGAATAGAAGAAATCCTTCCTCTCATTGAGCATTTTTTGCATACAAAAGGGGAGCAAAGAAATTTCCCATCATTGACACAAGAGCAGTCGCAAAAAATCATTTCCTATCCCTGGCCAGGCAATATCCGGGAGCTAAAGTCTTTTGTCCAAAAATCCCTATGCCTCGGTTTCTGGGATATAGAATCCTTAGACGAAAAGTACCTGGAGCGATTGCAAATAAAGCTACTTCCCCCGGAATGTATCAATAACGCAGCGATTACCCGATATTTCGGAAAACACAAATCCACCATTAGCAGGATGCTAAACAAATTTCCTGACAGGAGCAAGCAATGAAAGTTATGGATTTTCTCCCTCTTGAAGTGGCCAGTTTATGGGATCAGGCCCAGATCCCAGATGCCTTGCCAGATATTATCGCTCAAATTTTTGAGGATAGAATGCGCTCTTATCTCAACAATCTCACTCCTGATTCAGATCCTCGCCAGGAACCATACAAAAGCCAGTTGCTGGATATTTTTTCCGCTTATGGATGGCTATTGCGTTTCAGGAAAGACATATCGGCGATAGAATTGATCCAGATCATAGCCACTCCTTTCACCATCCAGAGCATATCCAATTCATTGGAGGAAAAAATTCTTACATTGTCCAGACCATTATCAGCCCAGGATGCCATAGAAGGATGGAATTATGTAGAAGATCGCTTTTTCCTCGGTACTGCACTGGAAAGCCTGTATATCCTGCAAGACTTTAGCCATAAGCCCGATTCTTGCCTGAAATTGCCATCCCATTTCTCCCAAACGCTGGACAATCTTTCAGCCCAAATTTCCCAGGCAGACCTCCAGATCAGACGATTGTCCCAAACCAAAAAATTTCCGGACTGGAATCAATGGCTGTTTTCTTTACAAAAGATGGCAGGCAAATCGCTTCTTGCTGGCAACGACCGATGGCTTCTATCTTTAGCCCAAACCCTTACCCCCGAAGAAGAAACCAGAGTCACTGCCAAAGATCTTACGTTTCTGGCAAATAACGTGCTTTCCGATTGTATTGGGGATCATGAACAAAGGCAGTATTTCGCCAATGCCGTCGCCGAAATCGCCGAATACGAAATGCCCGTATACGAACCAGAAATGCAAGAGATGAGTACTTTAAACATGAAGACTCAAGAAGAGGATGCCCCTCTTCTCTTCAAAAGTAACCTTTGGAATCAGCTTATAGGCACATGTATCCTTCTTGCTCACTGCAATTTTCAGAAGATTAAAGAAAAGATAGGCTTTGAGATTTTATGGCAACTATTCGCCAGCCTCCTTGATCTCAGATGGCAGGAAGGGCCAGAACAAGGATTTATCTTGCAAAGCCGTATCATCTGGCCTGCCTCTGCATCTCAAATTTATGGTAAGATGAAAGAGAGTTACCCTGATTTTATGATGGATCAGGGAGAATTTGAAAAGGAGGTGGTTTTGCCTTTGTGCGAGATGGAAGTTTTTTCTATAGCGGATTCCGTGATGATTTTGTATTGCCTAAATATTGGCTCTCTGCTCGTAACCTTCCGTAATGATGAACTAAAATTTTAAATGTGAAGAATATGAAGTTATTTTTGCATGGAAGGAGAGTAAGATTCATAATTCTAAATATTTCCAAGAGCCTTTCCATAATTATGGATAATAATGTTTTAGCAATTCCTTAAATTTATTTGATTCTATATCCATAAGATCCTCTCTACGTTTTGTTGACTTATGTAATTTTTCAAGGAGTAAAACGAAGTCTTTTTTCTCTGATTCGGAAAATTGATGGTATTGTTTTTCCCATTTCTTAACTTTTTTAGGGTATTCTTTGTGTTTTTTACCCGATCTAAAGAAGATATAATTGTCTGGCATAGTAATAATTTTTACAAATTCTTCTTTTGATTTTCCAAAAGCAGCCTCAAAAAAATCCTGCTTAGGACTTACTATCCCATGAGTGACCTTCAAAATGCACTGTACACCTCTTAAATATCGCCAAGTCCAGTTAGAGGAAATATGGTGCCGATCTACATCTTCAATTGGAATATACCTCATAGGAAAACCACTTATTCTAATGTTTAAGTTTTTAGATAATTCTATATTCAATTTTAGCCTATCATAAAAGTTCTCTGGGTTATCATCGAAATTGTACATTACATAGGTTGTAAATTGATTGAATCCTTCTTTAGCAAGCAATTCAACTGCTCGTTCGTATTGTTTTTGGATCTTTGACTTATCAAAGGCAAGACGTACGGGTTCTAAGCATATGGACGATAGTAAAGTAGCGATTTCAGGAGTAATTAATCTTGCATCTATACCTTGGTTAAAATCTACTGTACGCTTTCGTTTTTGAATCATTGCGCCTTTAGAAAATCCTTGATTTTGTATATCACTAATGCTCAGCTTTAGCTTCTCTTTATTTTCCTTTTTTTGAGATAAAGCTAGGATATTATTATCAAGAATGACTAGATGTTGCCGTTTACCATATTTTTTATTAATTGCATTTAATTGATCATTGACACTTTGTAAATAACTAAATTGAGGTTCCAGTTTAGGAACAGCACAAAACTCGCATTTACGAATACATCCTTGTGATATTCTTATAAAATAAGCATTTTCCGGTTGGTATTTCCAATCTACGGAATCCAATAATGCATAATCTGGAATATACGTTGCTATTGGCTTTTCTCCCAAACCTAACATGTTGGGTTTGTCCAGACATCCTTCAATAACATTACACGAAACTCTCTCTCTTATATAATTTGGGAGAAGTGTAGCTCCAATGCCACCGACAAAAATATCTCTGCTAGGATTTGAAACGGATAAAAAATAGTATTGAATTGTATCAACAGTTCTTGGTAGCTCATAAGTAAAAAGGGATGATATATAAATTCTATTCCATTGGACATTACGATATTCTTGTACTTTTCCACGGGTAAAGGTAACAGCATCTTTGCGTTCCTTATGGAATGATGCAATCCTCATTAATCCAAGTGGAGGAAATTTAGAACGATAATCTGGTTCTACTAAAAGAATGTTCATTTTTATCTCGCTACACCTTATCTTTGAAATGTGTAAGAATAGCACTCTCCGCTTTCTTATAACTTTGTTCATCAAGTATTTGATAGAGTATCTTAAGAATTTCAGTGATTAGTTTGAGTTGTTTATGATCTAAATCAGCCTTTAATTTTGGCTTAAAACTTTTTTCCTCTTGTAGCACCTGTTTTGTTTCTTGTAAAGCTCTCTTAGTATTCTGTAAAATCTGAGACGCCTTTATTGGTTTTATTACCTCTTCTATTTCTTTATGTTGTTCTTTTTGTTTCGGTATATCTTCTGTCTGTTTAGATTGTCTAGAAGTCTTTTTTTCTAATTTTTCTATCAGTCTTTGTGCTTCATCGACTCTTTGTGCTAACTCTTCACGATGTTCTGGTGTAACGAACCCAATATCTTGACGCTCTTTAAAATCATCAAGTACCTTCTGAGTTTTTTTGATTATGTTTCGCTCCTCAGAAATCTTCCGAGTTTCTTTTACTTGCTCTCGAAAGAAATTCATTAAGCTTTCTTTTATTTTAGGCCACTCTCCAATGTCTTCAAATCTATCACGTCGGGCATTGGGAAAAGCCCCAGGAGAAAGTATGTAAATTTCTCCAATATACCATGCATTGAATCTACCATCAGTTTTCGCATTTTTTTCGAAAAGTTCGGCTACGGCTTCTGG
The DNA here is from genome assembly GCA_938003875.1 of uncultured bacterium. Classification (GTDB taxonomy): domain Bacteria; phylum Planctomycetota; class Uabimicrobiia; order Uabimicrobiales; family JABWCH01; genus JABWCH01. The sequence continues at coordinate 14,255 of CALKWO010000202.1, read as the reverse complement.
ACCTCCTATCGCAATGTTCTTAGCCCGCAGCCTAAGTCCGGCAGATTTATCATCTTCTACTGTGCCGAAAAAAGGAATTTTGCCATACCAAATCCAAAAAGGCATATTTGAAGTGATTGATTTCGGATAAAACTCAATATCCTCAATCTCAAACTCATGATTACCGTCGCGACTATTCTGTGTTTCGTAACGATTTTTATAAGATTTAAAAATTTCTCTTTCTATTTTTGGTGTTTTGACGATCAATGTAACTGTCGGAATAATAATTCCTTGATCTTCAACCCATTTAATAATTTTAGGTGCTAAATAAAATCGTTGTGCGTCAAATCCTACAGGGGCCACTTGACTGAGATAATTTTCAAGCAATTCCCAGCTTAGGAGATCTTTTCCCGCTTGATTAACACCTTCCATAATCACTTCAAAAAAATGATCATCGGATGTGGCTTTATCTTCTTGTATTTCAGTATTTTTTGCTATGACATCAGTTAATTCTTCCACATGGCGGATGCCGTCAGGATGAATAATCTTGCACAATTTCTCGCAATCAATTTTTACTGTTGAAACGATTTTTTCTCCAGGAGCTAAAGTACGGAACGACAATGTTTGGCAATAAGCAATCCCAGCTAATCTTCCAATCCCTCGAAAACCAGCATTGGTAGTAAAATCTTTCTCGGACATACCTATATTGATCAGCCTACTATAAATTTTTTCCTTAGGGACTCCTCCTCCATTATCTTTTATTATAAGCTTATAGGAATCGGGATCAATCTTTATATCTATACGTCCTGTATTTACTTGAATAAGTTTGTTTTTTTCTGCTTCAAATATAGAGTCTGTAGCATTTTGGACAAACTCCCGAACCGTATCCATTGAATTTCTATACATTCCTGTCGTAAGCGTCTCTAAGACAAATGCTCCAATCTTAGGAGTCATGGACATTTTATTTCTCCTTTGGTTGATAATAACTAGGAAAAGGGAATTGAACTTTAACTAGGGATGTTTTAAAAACTGCATGTTGTAACAATAGGCTCCCTTTAGAAAGTCGCGTAATGGCTGATTTATATGCATCTGGGAAATAACGGTAATCTGGACATTTAGCAATTTCAACAGGGCTGGTGCGCCCATAAATATTTGTACTACAATTACCCAATATGCGATCATGTACACCGCTACGGAATTGCTCAGCTCCGAATAGTACTGTCCCTAATGAACGTCCACGCTCTGTAATCTCAAGTAGATTCTGGGTGAGTGTTCTTCTATCTTCTCCTGTTTTGGGTGCATATTTATTTAATTCATCTGCAAAAATAACCATTTTACCCAGTTCGGAAGGACTCACATCCTCATCACCCAGTTTAATTCCATATATTGTTTGAATAACATCACCAAACACGAGACATTGAATATAATGTGGTAGAGGTTCGACATCAATCACAAGGATATTCCCAGGCCTCAATTCCAGGACAGCTTCTCGAATCGACTTTTGGCGTTTTTTTTCGGTTTGAGTGGTAGCTTTCTCTGTAAATAAGTCATTATCGGTTCTAGATCGTAAAAGTCGACTAAATTTTCTCCAAGACATTACAGAAATATCTTTGTTTGCTCCTGAACCTTTTCTGGTTTTCTGTTCCACCATTTCTTTTAGAGCGTCCCAACTATTTGTATCAGATTCTGATAGCTGATGGGCAATACTTTCCATGGTAGAACTTGGGTCGTCTATATCTGAAAATAAAAGAGACAATTTGCATTTACCTGTTTCAACATCATAGAAATAGTTGAAAGCACGTTTTTTTTCTTGCTGTCTCTTTAATATCTGAGGAACAACATGGGATATAGTATAATCATTTTGCTGACGATTGGCATAAGGGTAAAGATAAGTAACATTTTGAAATGGTTTAGGCTGTAAGCCACATTTTTCCCAACCTTTGCGTTGATTTTCGCTCAATGCCTCATTGGGTTCATCAAGTGCTAATAAATCGTTTCCTTTGACATTAAAAATGATCATTGATACTTTTTCGGAAAGGCGTTGTTGAATAGAGTTCATCAAGAACATGGCGTAAGAAGTTTTTGTTGCAAGACCTGAAATTCCTGCTATGTTCATATGAGCTCCTTCTGGCCCAAGTAAATATTCTGCCTCCACCTCGATAGGTACCTCTTCTCCATTTGAAATAGAAATATATCCCGCAGGAATAGGATGTTGATATGCACTCAATCCCAGAGCCTCTTTAATGCCTTCAACATCTGCCCATTCTACTTTTGCACCCTCTAGTACTGGCATCTCAATTTCACGATTATTGTAAAGTACCTCTGCTTGCGCAATTGTAGTTCCAATTCGCTCATTCTGCGGCTTTACATCTAGATTCCCGAAATCAGATGAAACGTAGTTCGCTAGATGTCCAGCACTATCGGTTATGTATTCAAGATCTTGAACAATCGCATAAGTGTAGCTACGATCTCCCTTTATTTTAGAAATATGTTCAATTCTAACAATATCGAATGGCTTAATAATAACATCGTGATGAACCCAAAAACGAAGAGTATTGCAAGTTGTTGGTTGCTTTTCTGTTGCTGTTATTTTACCAATACCTTTATTTTCCATTTATCTCGTTCCTTTAGTTAGAGCAATGCTTGAAATTGAATATCGCTAATAAACGAGGATTTAAGATATGATTCGGCTAGATAAACTGGATAAATATGGCTTGCCCAGCGTGGATCTGCTTGATATGGTGTTACATTTCGCTCCCGTAAAATGTGAAAAGAGATAACATCAATTCTTTCACTTTCTAAGCCATTTTCTTTTTCCTCAGGAGATATTGCATAACATTCCATTTTAACAACACCTTGAAGGGGGTTAGTCATTCTACTAGGTTGGCGAAGTCGAAGATACCACATGCCAATAGTTTTCTCTTCTTCTATTGTTTTGAATACCGAAGTGCGTTCAGCAAATGATAAGCCAAACGTAATCGCCCCTACATCCATCTTTTGTTTTCCTTTCCCGACTTCAAAACTTGGGCGAAAGCTTTTGGATAGCCCTATTACATTGCGAAACTGAGTAATATCAAAATCTTTTTTAAAACGTAGAGTGCCATCCACAACAAGCATGCTATCATTTTTCAAAAGGTGTTCTTTAGCCATTTCTTTAACGGCTAAAACTTCTATGTTATGCATTTCGCTCATAATCTTTGCGACCCCACGATCAACGAGGTCTCCACCTTTTTCAACAGTATATTTCACAATTTCCCATTGGATTCTACTCTGTTGGTTGATCTGCTTTTGGAGATATGCACGGTCATCATCACCTACAAGATTTGGAAATGCAAGAAGGTTCTTGAAATGGCAAAATGACCTCATCGGCTTTACCCCTTGCCCATTAGCAAGACGTTCGACAACAGCAACCCCAATTTGCCCCGCAATTAAAGGCAAATATTTACCATTCAAGATGATATCAGCAACTTTATATGTTTTCCGTGAACCATCTAAAAAGTATCGTAGAATGGAACGTATTTCCACTTGCTCTCTCATTACGTTTTTTTTTCGAGTTGTAAGCACAGGCCACTCAAAAACCGTCTCAGCTGGATGCTCATTGCTATCTCGATATTCACTAAATCTGTCAATGTCAAGATTGATCCGCTCACATGGTAGACACTCGAAGCCTTTTGCTTCATCTTTAAGAATTGAAAGTACACGCTTAGACATTAAAAAACTCCATAACGTATATCTACTACTATTGATATCTATTGAAAATCAATTTCTAATGCAAGCATGCTAAAAACTCAATTTGTTTCTTTGATTTCTTCTAACTTCCTAGATACAATAAACTGATACAAAGCAGTTCTAGAAATATCCATAATTTTGGCAATAGAAGACTTCGATACTTTTTTAAGTAACAATTTTCTGATCTCTTCTTCTTTACCATTTAGTCTGGATTTGCCAAATATCCCTTTGGGTCTGCCTAGTAATTTTCCTTGTGCCCTAGCCGCCTTTAAGCCTTGTTTGGCCCTTTCGGAAACTAACTCTCTTTCGATTTTCGCAAATAATCTAAACATACTGACCATAACTTGGCTTTGGATATCTTGTTGCCCATCCAACAATATATTCTCTTTAATGGCAATAAACTTGACATTATTTTTAACAAGTTTATCCACGATTAAAATAATTTGGCCTAAACTTCTACCTAATCGAGACAGCTCACTGACAATTAGAGTGTCTCCAGTTTGCAACAATTCTAATGACGAATCAATTCCTCTATTTTTAGGAGACCGCTGAGAGAAAATCCGCAATTCGATGAATTGGTCTATATGGATTCCTTGCTTATGAGCATAATCCAAGATAGCAAATTTTTGGTTATTGATATCTTGCTGGTCGGCAGAAGTTTTTAGGTATGCTGTTGTTTTCAAAGGCAAGCCTTCCTTGTCTATAAAAACCTCTATAAACACTTTTATTAAACATTATTTATCGTATAAAGTCAACTATTTTAACAATATTTTTTTATTTTTTATCGACAATTCCTAGCCAGAAGTGTGTTTTTGGGAAGGAGCTAAATTTTGCCGTCAATATCTGGTACACAATTGGAATAATTTTCATAATTTTCGTGCTAAAGCATTATCCTCCAAATGGCAACACCCGAACCCCTTTTCCATTCCTCATATCCACCCAAACCGCTTCATGCAACACCTTCTCCTGTGTGCAGTTTTCCATCAGAAGGATGCGGCAGCGTTTGAGGAGGTGGGGGAATGATGCGAGGAGAGGAGTAAGCAAGGCCATGTTGTCACTGTTCTTGAGCAAAATCATGCAACCATGACATTTGCTGGCGGTGATGCGGCGGAGGTATTGGTCTTGGGTCAGGAAGATTTGGGCGAAGTGGAGCTTTTGGCGGAATTCTTCGTCGGTTCCCAGAGAGTAATCCAGGAGGAGAGCGAAGAGCTTTTCTTGAAGCTGGCCTTCTTTTTCAGCGTAGATACGGAGGTAGCCGTGGGGTGACCAGAGTGTGCTTTTGCTTTCGGCGTGGAGCAGGATGGGAAAAAAGGGATCGGGAGCGGAGGAATAGAGGGAATGGGAAGAGATTTTGTAGCGGGTTTGTTTTTGGGCAGCCTTTTGTAGGGTCTCCTGGAAGTAAAGCAGGCATTCTCTTTGTTCCAGGAGCTGAGACAGGGAAAATAGGGTGTGGTGGCAATCCAGGAAAACAGGGTCGAGAAAGAGGTTCTTTTCGTCGAGCTTTTCTATGGGTAGGAAGAGAAAATTTCGAGATGACTTGAGTTGCCGGACTTTGGGAATGATGTTTTCGATGCGGGGTGCTGAGGTGATGAAGAGAAGATAGATGGGGGCTGTGGCGGCGTAAGAAGGGATGGAGTCACTCTGAAGGAAAGTGGAGTATGCCTTGAATTTTTTGACTACCGTGGCTTCAATGGTTTCGCTGCCCATATCCATTTCCATCGCCATTGTGAACCTTTCGCCGGTGTTTCTGAAAATGCGCAAACGGGCATCCGGGTGGATGGGGATTTCCTGTGTCTTTTCTCGCATCTTGATCTTGAGATCGCCCCTGTGATCTTTGAATTCGTTCAGGGATTCAGGGGTATACGCTTTGCTGCTGGCGATTGATTGGTTGATGGCTCTTTCGACTTTGCGCATCATCAGATAGTGGCGTAGCTTCTGGCCGTTGACTCTTTGCATCGCTTTCTGGTGCAACTGGATTTGCGGCTTTTGTATACCAAGGCTTTTCATGCCTTCTTCCGTGATGGAAAATACTCTTTCCCCGCTGCCTTTTCCTGAAGTGGTGGGTAGTTCACGGTATTCGACAAGCCCTCTGGAATGCAGATATTTCATGTCCCGTCGGACGGTGGCAATGGAAAATTCGTTGAGTACGTCGCGATAAATGGCAGAAGTATAGGCATAGCCTTCCTCTGTTAAATATTGCAAAATGATGCTGTCTCTTTCTCCTTCTTTCTCCATTTCATTCTCCTTCAAAACTAAACTTGTGATGATAAAAATCACGAATAAGACGAATGGACGAATTTCACAAATAAAAAATTACTATTCGTGTCATTCGGTCATTCGCTAAATTCGTGATCCAATTTGTTCTGCTCAGAATTTCGCCTCGTCTTCCCCTGCATCGAAGAAATGGGAAAAATCTTCTATTGCCTTGTCATCGGAAAGAGTGGGATAGATTTTCACTTCTTTGAACTCCTCTGCTGGCAGCGCCTTGATTTCGAGCTTCAGTCGTCTGTCTTTCTCTTCCGGCAAACGGCGATAGTATTCCCAGAGGATTTTGAGGAAGTTGTAATCACCAAAGGCTGTGGGCAGTTCCAGGCAGTCGGCGGTGCGTACCTGGATCGTCTGGTTTTCGAAGTTCAGGTGAAAATAGCGTTGAGGAAGGGAGCGCACTTCCTGGGCCAGGAGTTCTTTTTCTTCGATAATGGAATAGTAGAGCAAACGCCAGGAAATGGAGACGGATGTGCCGGTGCTGGTAGTCAGAGATTGCTGCTTGGCAGAGGAAACACCATCGCCTGTACTTTGGGAGGCACTAACTCCGTAGTTTTGTGCGGTCGTTCTGGCAAGGGCTTCCCCTTGCTGCAATGCTCTGGATATTTGAATGTTGCTTGAATTTCCGATGGTCTGGGTCGAGGTTGTAGATTTTCCATAAGCCTGGGAATGTCCAAGCGACTTCTGGATGGCTCTGGCATATTGTTTGGAAAGAGCCACAGCCTCGCTGAACTGCCTGGTCAAACCTATGGCTTCCTGCTCGCTCAAGGTGTTGGAAACCCCTATGCCTTTCCCATGAGCAGAGCCTTTGTTCGACATTTTCGACAGGCTTTCGGCCATGCCTCGCATGGTTTGTTTCGACTGGTTGTAGATATGGGCATTGCTTTTGGCCGTATTGGTGAAATCCTGGATACCTGTACTCACTCTTGGGTCAGGAGCGGAGCCGATGGCAATGGGTGCGCCTTGCACAATGCTAATGCTTTGCCCTCCATTATTGATGCTGTAGTTGGTGGTATAGCCTTCTCCATCGCTTACCGTATAGCTGTCGCTGCTACCTTCGCCCTTGCTTTCTCCGTAAGAATCCGATTGGGTTTCTGTCCTGCCCTGGGATTCTCCTATGCTAACAACGCCGCTTTCTGTCTCGATCCGCATCAAGGACCGGTTTTCGCCCATAGTAAAGCTCACTCCGCTACCACTGATCTGGCTCAGGGTCTTTCCTGCTGATTCACTATAGGTAAAGGCATCCTGGACGCTCCAGGTTTCGACCTGGTTGAAGCCAAGCGACTCGGACCAGCTTTTGCTGATTCCTTCGCTGATGGAATGGGTATCGCTAATGGAATAGCTCCTCGTTTCGGTATTGGTAATGCCATCCTGGAAATTGTGGCTTATCCCTGCGCTTCTTTCCTGGCTGAAAGCCTCGGATATGCTCTTACCTGCGGACTCCGAAGCGTTGCGGGAAATGGTCGTGGTCATCTCGATCAGCTTGGGCTGTTTTCCCTGGGGATTAAAGATTTCATTCACCACGCCGACCGCTTCCTTATAATCATGGCGGAAATACATACGGATGGCCGATTGGGATTCTATGGTCTCTGCAATGCGGATACCTTCCTCGGTAAGCATTTGCCCAAGAGATTGATGCGAGGAAATGATATAGACCTTTTTGTTCCTGATCCTGGTGATATAATCGGCGAGCATCGGCCCGAAGACCAGTGCCGATTCATCGGAGCCTAAGTATACGTCCTGCACTTTAGAGGATTTTTTATCAGCCAGGTCGAGGAAAAGGCTGTAAAGGTACGTCAGAAGTAGCCGTTTCGTAGCCAGATCGGACGAATCGGTTTTGATGATGCAGGATTGTTCCCGGAAAATCTTCTGGAAATCTATATTGCGATTGGGAGCAAGTAAAAAATTACGCACTCCCGTATTTTCAAAAAAGGGAGACAAGGCGGTTTCCAGGCTGTTGAGCTTTTCGGCCATGCGGGATTTGAATTCTTCTTCGAGGTATTGGAAATGCGCCACGGCTTCCCGGATTTCCTTCATTGGTTTTCTCTGCACTGCCTGGCGATAAAGCTTTTCTCTGAATCCACGGTCGTAAATGAAATTCAGCCCTTCATCGAGGGGAGTCTCGGAGGCCACGAAGATTCGGATAAGGTTGAAATAGTTGTCTCTTCGCTGGAGTTGTAAATCCATGCCGTTGCCCGACTCCGTACCAAGAAAGGCATTGAAAAATTTGATCTGGCGGGCTACTACATCCGAAAAATCTTCGCCCTCGAAAGGCATACCCATATTATGCCGAAACAGGTGTTTTTTATCGGAAAGATCGCAAAAGACGATGTTGGGAAGAATGGTGCCATTCATCCAGTCGAAGTCTTTCTTTCCTTTCAGATAGGACTGGCGAGTAAGATACGCCATCCAGTTCAAAACCAGAGAATAGACTTCGCCTAGAGGATCAATGAAAATGACCCGCTTTCCGGCAGCCATAAGCTGCATGACGAGCAATGCCAGCGTCCTGGACTTGCCGCTGCTGGTCTGTCCTCGCAAAATGATGTGTTTATTGGCTTTCTTGATCGGAATACGGACTGTCGCCATTTCAGGGGAAGTCCCTAAAGTCAGGTATTCTGGAATATTTTTAGCTCCAAACATCGCAAAAAATTCCTTGGGTTGCATGATCAATAAGCTCCTTTCTACTGTTTTTTCATGGCCTTTTCTATTTTTTGTACATGCTGACGGATTTCCATATAATTTCTTTCCACGCTTTTTGCCTTTTCATCCAAACTGGCCTTCTCAGATGCAAAAGAAGACGGCAGGGGTAAGGCATCGAGGTGGCGAAGATACATGGCTTCTTTTTCTTCCAGACGATTCCATTCGTTCTGAAAGCCAAGCACCATGCTTTCTTGCTCTTTCTCCATTTGCCTTTGTTTTGCCTGTTGCGCATGTTCCATGACAATCTGTTTTTCTTGATGCATCTGCTCAGGATGATCGAGAGGCAAAGCCCAGGATGGCATGCTTTCAGCTTCGGATAGAGGGGAAAAGCTATGAGCTAGATCCTCCACTTGTTGCCAGAGCTGACGGACATCCTTTTCTTTTTCCGGGGATTTCAGCGACGGAAGGAATGCAGGATGTCCTGTCGGGGAAGGCACGAAGGGAAGAGGCATAGAAAGCTTGATTTCTTCTGTTTCTTCTGACTCTTCTATAGCTCCTGAAGGTTCTGCGTTTTTTAAAATTTCTAAGCCTTCTGTACTCTGTGGTTTTCCTTTTTCTAATGCCTTTGGATTTTGTGTAGTCATTCTATCTCCAATCTCTTTCTAAGTTCGAACAACACGAATGAAATTTTTATCAAGTCCATTCGTGTCATTCGGTTATTCGTAAAATTCGTGATTTAAAAACTATGCTGCTTTCTCCAGGGCAGGAGAAAGTTCCTGGAACTGGCTCAATTTCTTATGAATTTCCTGGATGCTCTCTTGCACGATCTTTTTGAATTCTTCGTAAAGTACATCTATCTTTTTGAGATTGCCTTTCTCTGGAGAAAGTCGATCCGAAGATTCTTCTCTGGGAGCAGGGGCGAATACTTCGCCATCCATAATCGCATTGATTTCTGGGATCGAAAGTGCCTCTTTTTCCTGGCTGGCATACTCTATGGCCCGCCCCAGATAGAACTGCCCCATCTTCTGGTCGCCTGCCTTGTACGATAGAAATGCGAGATTCTTGAAATACTGCGTTTGCGTGCTGTTCTGCTCTTCCTCGATTGTACTTTTGGGGAAGCCAATGGTTTCCTCTGCCGATGATTTGGGTGCTGAGGAAAGGGTCATAAAGAGAAAGTTAAGGGATTCTATCTATGGTTTACCACACTTTCAGACAAAAGGGAAGGATTTGCCCTTGACAAACGCATTGTTGTTTATAGAGTTACATCGTCATCGCTATAGGTTTCGTAATCTTTTATGAATTCGTCCAGTCTCGTTAAAATCGCATTGCGTACTGTCGTCAAATGGCCAGGGTTGGCAAGCGGCTCTGAAGCGACATAGTCCTCCACTACCCTCTGGACAGCTTTGGGATCGAGCAATCCTGCTGCATTTTTCAGATAGGTATGTGCCAGCACCAGAGCGATCAGTTGCCTCTGGTCTTCGTCTTTTCTATAAAAGGCAGATCGTTCGGCAGAGTCTTTTTTTACTTTCTCATGCTCTTCCCGAAGGAGCCTGTATTTTTCGCAGACATTCTTCTTGTATCGCTCCAATTCCTCTATTCTTTTTACCATTTCCAGTTTTTCTTTTTCTCTTTTTTCTTCTACGTTCTCTTTGGTATGTAATTCACCGAAATAATTCGCCAATTTTTTTGCTTCTTCCTCGGTCAAAACACAACTGTCCCGGATTTTGTTAGCCAGGGTTCTGGCTTCTTTTAGAGAAGAAGGGTCAGAAACCAGAATGGACAGTTTAATCAATAAAACCGCAATTTCCGATTTAGGAGGCTCGGAGCTTATCAGCGGTACTGCTTCTTTCTTTTTCAACTCGGCAAGTATCTCCTTGAATCGTTTCATTTCGTCTTCTTTGAGGTGCTTGTGTACGAGAATATTGAGAATTTTCCTGGCTTCTTTGATGTTTCCTTCCCATACCAGAACATCCAGTTGGTTGAGGAGCGGAGTCACTTCATCACGAGGAGGTTTTGCCGAATGCGCCTTGACCCGCTCGGTAATCATCTTTTCTTTCAGCTTCTTTTTCTCCTTGAGCAAGCGGTTCAATCGAAGGATTTCATCGAAATCCTCGGAGGCTTCCAGTGCTTTTTCCAAAATTTCGATTTGCCTGTTGATCGGCTTGTCTGCCATTTCTTTAAGATATTTTTCTTCCATCTATTTTTCTTTCTTCTCGTCTTTTTCATGTTCATCCTCCCATTTCTGGATTTCTTTAAAAACCTTTAGGACTTTTTCCTTTCCGTACTTGACTGATAGATCTTTGAGTTTGTTTCTTCCTTCCCAATTTCCTGCCTTGATTTTGCGGAAAGCATCATAAACCTCGTCGTAAACAATTTTTTTCGCTGCTTCGCTTTCTTCCGTAGAAGACAGGAGACCGAATAATCCAAAGACAACAAGCAAAAACACAATAAAGCCTTCCATCTTGGTTCCTTTCTAATGGAATAACGATATGTTCTTTAAAATTTCTTTTACTTTTTTCGGATCGTTTTTGCTGAGAAGGATTTCCAGCTTTTTTTTCGCTTCCAGGGTGCTGTTTTGTTCGTTCAACCGGACGATTTCCGCTGCTTCCTTGATCATTTTCTCTTTTTCTTTTTGTTCTTCGGATCGTTTTTGCTTCATTTCCTTATTGATTCCTACCAGAATTTCGCTAACAGCAGCAACGACCTTGATAAAAACCGCACTCAATTTGGAGGCTATCTTCCAGACCAAAGAAAGAAGGGAAGACAGCACCTTGATAAAATTGTCCATATTTCACCTCCGTGTCTAGTCGCTAAATAAATCACCCCATATCTTCGCTAAGACAGACTTTTTGGGTTCTTCTTTCTTTTCTGGGGGAGGAGATAGGGTTTTTCCCTTGACAAAAGATTTGTCTTTCTTGACTTCTTTTCCCTCAACCATAGTCAACAGGGGAAACCATTCGTCTTTTGCTTCTTCCTCCACAATCTTAATGGATTTCAAAGAGGGCGACCTGTTTTTCTTTGCCGAAGTTCTAACGATTTTGACTTCCTGGTTTGCCATCTTCAGGCAATCTCCGTCCTGCAAAACCACAGGAGTGTTGTCTTGCAGTTTTCGCCAGGAGCCAGAGGTATCTTTCCGATATGTTCCATATCTTCCCATAGGAATCATAATGGTTTCCGGGCCGTTTCTTTTGATGATCGCATGTTTTTCACTTACACTCATGGCCTCTCTGGCAAAGTCTTTTCTGCCGATCAGACGCGATTGATCCAGAGCGATCGTTTTGCTTCCTGGCAACACCATTTGGAGCAAAGGATATGATGCCTGGCATAACGGGCATCTTGTTTTGGACGCATCAATCATGCACGGACAGGAACATGCAGGGCACAGATAAACCTGATTCAACATCTTGCAAAGTGTAACTTCCCAGTTTTTGGCTGTGGGTCTTTCCATTGGATTGAGGCTGAAAGCCTTGCGAAATAACTGTGCGACTTCGGCATTCAGGATTTGGGGAGGATACCCCCCCAATTCTTCAAAAGAGAAAAGGGAATAAACCGGATCGTGCAGCCATTTCCCTGTGTATACGGCCTCACGGAATGCTTTTTCGTTGTAATCTGCTCCACTCAAAGGATGCTTCAAGAGCAGAATCTCATGGAGCAAAACCGCCAGAGAATAGCGGTCTGTATACATATCCGGGTTTTTGTTTTTCTTCTTTTGCAGAGCGTCCCACAATTCAGGTGCCATGTAGAGCTGATGGCCAAGACAATCCGGTAAGGGAAGGCCAGTCGCCGTGAAGTTGTCGAAATCAATCATAAAAATGGCAAAAATGCCTTTTTCTCTGCCTACCATGACGTTTCTGGCCTGGAGATCGCCGTGTACAATGTTTTGTTCATGGAGTACGGCAACTGAATGGCACAGAGCAACGGCGAGAATAAGATTGCTAAGAAAATCGGGCGCAGGGTTGGTCAGATAATCATCCAGCAATTTTCCCCGGACAAAAGGAGAGCAATGCGCCACCTGGAAATCTTCCAGGATCATATCTATGGGCGTTTTCAAAGTGGCACACTTCGCAGGTAAATTCAGAGAAATCAAAAGCTGAGTGCGCTTGATAATCGAAGTTCGATTGAAGGATGGCAAGAATACTTTGACGACCATATCCTGATTGGTTTCCTGGACTTTGGCCTTAAATACCCGTCCCTGCCCGCCTTCTTCGATGAAATCCAGAATTTTCAATGTCTTTCCTGTTACACTGCGTAGAATTTGGCCGGGGGCAATTTTCATGGACGTTCCTCCTCGACTTTACTCACAATTTCCTCTTGCCTGCCCGCATTCTTCCCTCTTTCCTTGTCTCCCATAAGCCCCAGGGTCATGTTGTCATCATGGAAATAGCCGCCGCCCTCTTCCTGGATCATAGAAAGGTCTTTGAGTACCTGGTAAGATACTCTCTGGAAATCGCCCTGGTAGCTATGGCATCCTTGAAAAACCCGCGGAAAGAAATCGTCTTCGACAAAATCGAACACTCCATCGGTGCCGATCATTGCAATCTCTCCAGGTTTTCTGGGTATGGTCTTGATGATCGGTCCGCCCACCATGACTGGCCCTAGACACGCAGCCAGAAAGTTCGATGCTTCCTTGCTTGCTTTCTGAGGCTGGAGAAAAGGGATTGACTGTGATTCAGAAAGGATTATCCCGCCACCATCCCCGATATGAGCGCAGGCATACTGCTCAGGCGTTCCTATCAGGATAATCAAAGTAGTACAGCAACCATCCTGGGGAGCCCTGAGATTGAATTTCCTGGCTTCCTGCGCCATATTCTGATAAGCATCCCGCATGGCTATGGCTGCCACCAGGGCTGGATTTTCTTGCAACTCAGGGATGCCGCTTCCATAGGTCTGAATAATGGATTTTGCCGCATTTCGACATGCCAGATATGAAGCCACGTCTCCATAAGGAAAACCACCGCATCCGTCGGCAATGAGCAGTACCTGTATATCTTCTATTTCAAAGCACAATGAATAATCCTGGTTGGTTGCTCTGACATTGCCTTTGATGCTGGCACATCCCAGATTCCATCGTCCTTTGGGTATTTGCGGTTTTAACCTTATGTAAGGCGAAGCCTGGGCATCCTGAATAAAGCGGAGCAACATCTCTCTTGGCGGGATGATATAATTTCCAGGGCGTCTCATATTTTTTTCCCCCTGTGGTATTTCCTCATCTTCGTTGGTAAAAACACTGCTTTCTGCTTGTGGGACTGAAGCGGGTAAGACTTCTTTCCCTTTATCCGGCATAGAGCGTGCAATCCATAATTCGATCTTTTGCAAACGCGCCTCATGCTGGTACCATTGGCTTTCGAGATACTTATCCCTGTCTGCCCTAGGCTTTCTTCTTTTATAAAGCCGAAAAATCAAATAAAAAGTGGCAAGAAAAATAAAAGAAATACCATAGACTGTATACCAAAACGATGGATTCTTTACTTTCAAAGCACAGCAAAAAATTAGGAGAAGCAATAAAAGTAGGAAAAAGGTTTTTGCGATTCTTTTGGTTTGCATTTCGTATCTCCTCAAACGAACTAAAATTTTAAAACTGTGAATTAAACCTACATTCCGCTGCTTCTAGGAAGGGAATTTTGAATTTTCCATTTTACGGG
>CALKWO010000201.1 GCA_938003875.1 uncultured bacterium | reverse complement strand
GGTATTTGTATCTTTCTCTCTCTGGATACGCTATCTTCAAGACAGGATATAAAAGAGCGTTGGCTCGTTCATAGAAGCTGCTAAAGTAGTATCTCTGCACTGTCTTCTGAATCGAAACTTTCAGCCCACAGGCATGTTCGATATGGATATGCAAAGCCGTCCTGACCAATATCTGCACCAGCATCGAAGCCCTCTTGCCTATATGAATCTGGTTTTCCCTCAAAGCTCCACTCGAATAGGCCAGAGCATACACACGAATGATTTCCTCAATGATGCTGGCATCGTACACCACAATGCTCTGGTTTTTATAGGGACTTTTTTCGGCTGTTACAAAAGCAAAAGTAGTCATAATGCTCTTATCCTTATCGCAGAAGGATTCCAGCGTTTTTGGAGGCCAGTTTCCCCTCATGCTATTCATAGTTTTCTGATCAATCCCTAACAAAGAACTAAGGCCTCTTTCGCTCATGACACTTTGCCCATCCTCTAAAACATAGCATTCACAGCGAACATCAGGCAGGATTTCCGCTTCGCCGTAGTGGATTGCTCTTATTTGAGAAATTTCTGGCTCGCCAAAATCGAAAATAGCCTGATTTTGTGCCTGGGAGGAACGTTTTTGCCTCATAAAATTCTCCTTTTGGAAAAAAAATTTTGCATGCAGCACAAGCATTTTGCTGCAACTTTTTGGATGAAAACCAATTACAAACATTTCCTCCTGCATGGCAGCAAATCATTTTTTGCTTTGATTATGGCATGTTTTATGCTATAATCTTTATAGTTTGATTGCTTCTGCCTCTGGCAGGAGTTTTTTTTTATACCCCTCTATTATCTCTTAATCGCACAAACAAGTCAAATCTTTTTTCCCTAAAAAATACAATTTTCTCCGATTATGCATCGTACACCACAATTGGATAAAATTCATGTAACATATTGGAATTCTTCGAGCTTCAGATATTTCTGGGGAAAAAATTTGGTTTCGTCAAGAAATTCTGCCATTTTTTTTACCTCTAAAGATAGCCAAAAGAATGGCAGAATCAAAGGATTTATACTCTGTTCCTACTGAGTATAAGCCCGTTACGGATTACAAATCCGTAACGGTTTTGTATATCTTACTTTTCGGTTAATTTTAAAAGCACCCGAAAACCAAGATAATTTCCCTGATTGCCCTCTTCGCTCCCCCCACGGTTTCCAGATCGGCAAGACTGAGCATTTAAAGAAAAGCTTCCACCCCGAAACACACGCTCGGAGGCTGTAGAGAGTACTATAGGATCGCTAACTTCTTCTGAAGAGTAATCTCTTTTCCAATCCAAACACCATTCAAAGACATTTCCATGCATATCGTATAATCCCCAGCTATTCGGACTTTTTTGCCCGACTGGATGAATCATATCTTTTGAATTATCTTTATACCATCCATATTCATCAGGGCTAGTTCCACAATATGCGTAAGTCACTCCTGCTCTGCACGCATATTCCCATTGTGCTTCTGTTGGCAACTTTAGACTGTTTTTTCCACAAAAATTTTGGCAATCATTCCAAGATACCCCTCTTGCTGGCGTATTCGAATCCTTGAATGATGATGAATTATTTCCCATTGCTGACTCCAATTGCAACTGGGTTACTTCGTATTTCCCTATGTAATATGATTTGGAAATCGCTACTTGATGTCTGTTTTCATCATTTTCTCGTCCGATTTCATTTTCCGGCGACCCCATCCAGAATTTTCCTGGCGGAATGAGTCTCATAACCAGAGGCACGCCATTGAGATTGACGACTTTTTCTAATTCCAGCCCGTGTTTTCTGGCATACCATACCTGATATGCTGCGGCGTATTGCTTTTGCTCATTCACGCCGAGGCGGCACCAGAAATCCGCGCTCATATCGAGAATCAATTCCCCATTGATTTCGACCATGCAATTTTTCAGGACTTCAGAAGGAATCTGAAGGGATTTCAAGCTATCAATATCTTTTTCATGCTTTTCAAGCCAGGGTATAACAGGCAATGGCTTTTCTTGTGCTACCACGCTCAACAATAAAGCCAGAGCTAGCAACAAAGCCAGGCAAACTTTTGTAGACATAGATTGGAACATAACACCTCCTAATTCTGTATATCCGCAGATACAAACGATCTGCGGATAATGTTATTTTTTTCCTATCACATTGATGTACACGATATAATGCGGATTTATGTAGTATTTGAAATAAGGGACATAATCGTCTTGGGCTTGCAGCAAGCCAGTTCGAAAGGAGAGATAGGTCAGGAAATCTTGCAAATGCTCTCTGTTTTCCCAAAATCCTTTTTTTACAGCCTTCCTGTCTGCACTTTGTTTGAGTTCCTGCAGGAAAGTGGCGGCTTCTCCCTTGAATTTTCGATCCTTTGTCTTAAAAGTCCGATAGTAAGGTTCTTCTTTGATCATCTTTTCGATCTTGATGTCTACCTGATAATCGTCCAGGCGCAGGCTCAACAACGCACCTTTGCCTGATATGAATCCAGTTGAATGGTTGATGTTTTTCAATTCACCATGCAGACTAAATTCGTTTATGTTCAGAGGAAGATTTTGAGAGACATCTATGCTAAAAAGCGGGATGAGGCTGTGGCAATCCTTGATAGGAATCCTCTGGAATTGATCGGGTGGAAAAATCGTGTTGTCCTTCGTATCCTTGATCTGCAAGACCAATTCGAAATCCAGAGGCTGAGTGCGAATGGAAATGGGCATAATGTCCGCGCTTTTCACCTCTACTTTTTTTACCTCCGTGCCAATCCAGGATTTTTCCTCTTTTATGTAGCTTCTGGTCACTTTCAAGGCATAATTGTACTCTGGTTTCAGGTCTTTGATAAAATCCCCCCAGATCAGAATTTCTTCAAACCCTCGAATCTCGCCTTTGACGGCAAGTTCTTTGCTCAAAGGTTTCTGATTTGGGATATAAGAAATCAGCTCGACGCACCATTCCCCTTTTTCCTGAAAATGAATGGTGGAAATGGTGATTGTTTTTGGCGCATCGGACTTTACAAAAACTGGCCCTGGATAAATGCCTAAAATCGTAGGGGTTTTCTCTCCAAAGCCCAGGCCTTTCAAAGTTTCGATGTGTTTTCCTGCTCTGGCCAGGATCATTTTCGCTTCATGGACATTTTTTTCTGTCATTTCGTCCACTTTTACGATAGCTTCAGGAATGATCGTTTTGGCATTCTCCGTCAGCCGTTCATTCTCCAACTGGAATCTCCATAGCGTATCGGAAGTGAGGTTGGCGATTTTCTCGATTCCCTCAAGCCATCCCCGTACTTTCTCATCAATTTTGTCTATCCAGCCGTTTACTATTTTGTCTACCTCGTGCAGAAATTCTTCGGAAATTTTTTTGATTTTTTTCAGGTGAATCTGCAATCTAGCATCTACTTTATCCATCAAACCATCCGCTAGTTGGGTCATTTCTTTCAATAGCCCTCGTGCCTCATCGCCAGCCTGCTTGATCCTTTCTTTTGCTTCCGAACTGGCGAGACGGATGTTTCTCGTTACTTCACTGCCTGCATCTTGAATCAGATTACGCCCGCTTTTTTCGGCTTCCCCCACGACATGAGCAAGCATAGCATCTATCTGAGGCAGGCGTTCTTCGATCAATTTATCCAATTTGCCAGGAATGCTGGCTAAAGTATTGGATGCTTCCTTTACATCGTTTCCAAGATGTTGGGTAGCCTCCTTGACCGTGTTCGCAGCAGTTTTCATGTCTTCCATTTTATGGGTTATCTCAGAAGGAATGTTGACCTCCGCTGTAAATGCCCTATTGCCCATAGCATATCCCAAAGCGGGAAAGAGAAGAACCAGGAGCAAGATGGCATACACAAAAGAAGACAAGTGTGGCAACAAAACTTTTTTCATGGTTTTACCTTTCCTTATTTTATGATAGAATTGAGCCTGGCGAGTACAGCATCCAACCCTGTAGGGGAAAGAGAAATCCAGCGATCTACGACTTCGTAAATATTGGCTATGACATACTCTCTGGGAGCTTCATCTTTTTTCAAAACCTCGGCAAGCTCGTTCAGGATTCCTTCGTAACGTTCAATATCCGAGGAAACATTTTGGGATTTCTGCAAAATCGCCTCTTTCAAAGAAACGAGGTTCTTCTTGAAATGGGCCGACGAAGCATTCCGATGCACTGCCTCCACGAACAGAAGCCTCCCCTGCAATTTTGCTTCCAAAGAGGAGCGTACATCATAGCCCTGCTTTTCTTTCATTTCTAAAGCCAACGAGAAGACAATATACCAGTGTCCTGACTTCCCATTTTCCTTTTCGATGAGCCATGTCAAATATTGTCCTGCCTCGGCTTGAGAAGCCAGCCAGGACAAATAGGCTTCCACACCTGCAAACGGAAGGGAATCCTGCTTCTCTTTTTCAAGAATATCGCAAAAATAAGGGAGGCAGGCTGCGAAAAACGCAGGATAAGTTCCGACTTTTTTACTGCTGAACCATTGCCCAAGCCCGCCCTGAAGGCAATTTGTGCCTTGAGTCTCGATTTCTGCCATAAAAATTTTGGCCGCTTGCTTCCAGACATCTGGCAATTTTTCAGCATCTTCTAACTTTGCCTGCTTGTGCTGCTCTAATTTTTCCTCGATATTCCTGAATCGAAAAGGAGCGATGCGCTTTTCGAATTCTTCCTTCGAGAAAATCATCCTGAACAGATTTTCCAGCCGATCATGGATTTTATTCATCGCCTCTTTGAGAGAAGAGGGAAGGACTTTGTCATCCGCCACTCCCAAAGCTTCTTCCATCCGAAGAATATCATCCCAGACAAAACGCATCGCTTTCCATACCGTATTGTCTCCACCAAAAGGTGTACGCTGCATTCCCATCGCATTATAAAGCCCGGTCAAGGCACTGTTGGCATACAAGGGATTAACGAGCAATTCCTGGTCTGCGCCTGCTTCCTGGGCTGGAAGGGGAAGAAGCGAGAAAAGAAGGATAAAAGCGAAATATCGGAACATTGTGCGATCCTTTCTTTATAAAATGATTCGCTTGTTATAGGTTATAAATCTGTAACAAGCGAATTGATTCCGTGAAAGTCGAACTACTTTACTTTGTTGAAAGAATCAATTGGATATTATCATACTCGGCTCCACAGTTCGTAGGGCATGAACTATAGTATTGGTATAAAAAAATAGCATCGAACTTTTGTAATTCCGCTACATCTACCATAACTTCTTTTGTTCGCTTCTGGCCTTCTCCAAAATCGAAAATTCCATAGCATTTGCCTTCGTTAATATCCATTACAATAGAAAGACGAATTCGTTTATTATATCCTGCCCCATAAAGCGGTATTCGTTCTTGTTTCTGACAGGAGACCAAGAAGCTCCAATATCCTGAAGCTGCACACCATTCTATACTATAGCCTGCTTTTGAACTAAAACCTATCCTACTGTTATGAGTTAATTTACCATTTGAGTCATATGCATAAGCATCGCAAGATAAAGTATAGATTCTTTTAGCATCAAAAATTAATGGTATAGGATATGACAATATAGGATATTTATAAAATGAAGTTTTTATTTCTCTCGAATCAATAAATGGATTGGCTACTTTAGTGCCTAGCTCTGAACCAATTCCAACAGACATTTTAATGCAATTAGGTTGTAATATCCATCCACCAGACAAGTATCCATCCGTGTACTGCTCAAAATCTTCATAAAATAGACGGTATTTCTCCAGTTGCTCCAGCCTGGCTTTTAATTGTGCTATTTCATGATCTTTTTCTTGATGCCTCTGGTCGTGTTCTTGAAGCCAAGGAATAACAGGTTTTACTTTCTCATTCGAAGCAGGGGCTGGTTGGACAGGTTTATTCTCCTGTGCGAAAACAAGACCACCGAGATAGCACATACACAAAACCAATACGATAGAAATACGATTTTTCATAAGACAACCTCCTTGTTGAAATAAAAACGATATGCTAAAATAGTTAAATCTTTTACT
>CALKWO010000200.1 GCA_938003875.1 uncultured bacterium | reverse complement strand
ATTTTACCTTATTCGTCCTTGTTTGTCAATAAAATATTTATCAGTTGTGAACCCTTTCCTGTTGAATCGTGGCGGATTCTGAACCCGCCACTATAAAGAATCCTATTTTATATGATTCAAGGCTTCTTCGACATCAGCAAGCACGCCTTCTGCGGAAAGAGGAGTTCCTACAGCATGCTTCATCCATTGTTGAGGTATGATTTTGCCATAAGTACAGATTCTTTCCATTTCATTGCCGAGGTTTTTGCCTTCCATCTGGTTTTCCATCTGCATTTCGATCAAATGTCCAATAGGATAGGCAGAAAGATAAAGAGGATAGGCGATCATGTGAGAATAGATTGCCAGAATATTTTGATCTTTTACTCTATAACTAGGTGCAAAATATTCGTTCCAGATTTGCCTTGCTGCTTCTAAGACAGCCTGTTTGAGTTCCTGTTTGGTAGCTCTGGGATGGTTATAGAGCCACTTCCATGCCAGGATATCCACAAGGGAAACAGCCATGATCTCTCGTGTTGCCCAGAAATTGTCCAGAGATCGCAGATATTTTTCGATTCCTTCGTTCTTCTGCAAACCTAGAATCTCTAAATCGCGGGCTTGAAAGACAAAGGCCCATGCTTCTGTAAAGGCTGTGTTGGGAACGCCTCGGAGCATATAGTAATCTACATTATAGAGCGTAAAAATTTGCTCGCAGTTATGCCCTAATTCGTGCATGGCTACATTAAAACCTTTGTAGTCCATTCCCCCCTGGGCGACTCTGGTTCGCAGATGGGCTTTTTCTGTTCTCATCTCTGGCCCCCAGGCATGGCCTGCGCCACGAGAAGGTTCTACAATGATCTTTCCCGACAGATGGTCTGCTATTTTTTCGTTAAAACCCAGTTGCAGGAGAATCTTCTTTATGTCTTTCTCGAAGCTTGTAAAATCAGGGTATCTTTTGGCAACCATACTGTCCAGCATATCTTGAGACATGGAACTACGAGGTTTAAATCCATCATACCATATATCGAATGGCTGCAACTCTCTGCCTAGTCTTTTCTCGATGAGTTTCCCCACAGACGGAACAAGCGGAGAAGAAAGGAAGCTTCTGAAAATCTGCTCTACTTCGTCTACCGTGATTTCCATAGAAAGTTCAAAATTACGGCGAAGGGCTGTAGGAAAATTAGGATAATAGGGATCCACTTTTCTCACTGCATGAAAATTTTTGAGCATATTTTCATAGCGA
The DNA here is from genome assembly GCA_938003875.1 of uncultured bacterium. Taxonomy (GTDB): domain Bacteria; phylum Planctomycetota; class Uabimicrobiia; order Uabimicrobiales; family JABWCH01; genus JABWCH01. The sequence goes on along the minus strand of CALKWO010000200.1, from coordinate 7,120 downwards.
GTATCTGGTTCAGGAGAGAAATCGATCTTCTTTCCGTCCTGGAAAACTTCGTTTGTAATCGGATTCCACTGGTATTGGTTTTTGTTAATGACTTCAGAAGGTATTTCCTGTGTTACAATGCGATTCATGACATTGTAAAGAATTTTCTGAGCCATGATTCCATCTGGCTTGGAATACTGCCCTTTGATTTCGTCTCTAAGCCCCCAGTGGGTTATCAGCTTTAGATTTTCTGGAAAGTATGTCTTGAAATTCTCGTCTACCAGCTTCCCGACATATACATTATAATCGGCAATGTAGCTATCGGATTCTACAAAAATCCTGGACATATCCTGAAGAACCTGCGCTGGAACGCGAGAAGAAAAAACATCGCCCATTCGAGCGTAAGCCCATTCTTTTCGTGTCCATTTTTCGCCTTTCTCCATTTTTTCCTTTAAGGAAAAATGCGGAAAGTTCAATATCAGGCTAAAGGCGATTTTGGTTTTAAACATATCTTCTGTAAAGTGTGCAGAAGGGTCATAGCCGCCAAACAGACGGTCAATATCATCCATAGGGCCTAAATCCAGGTGCAAGGTTTTTTGCAATTCCAGATTCATCTTGTTGTAATGGCCTAAAAGGATTTCAAAGTATCCAGAAAATTTGGTAAAAAAGTGTTCTAGTTTTTTAGGGCAGCTTATAAAATTCTCTGCACAAAATCGGACGAATTCTTCTTCATTTCCTTCGTCTTTTGTCCAAAAAGCAGAACATTGCTTAACACCATGACGAATGCGGCTTTTATGCTCTTCTCCATGTTTAGCAAGAATTTCTTTGATTGCTTTTTCTTTTACTGGAGCTTTGATAAAAGACCAACCACATTCATCCTCTAAAATTTCGTTTTTTTCATCAGCATAAACGTCTAACATAGATAAAATTACCCACAAAAATAAAACAATCGTTTTGGTAATCATCACTTGATCTTCCTTTATTCATGGAATCTATTACCATTCTTTAAAGGTAACAAAAATTTCTAGTATATTTTTTTTCTAATATGTTACCACAATTTCTATCGCTTTTCCAAACATTATTTTCTAGCTTATTTTTTTTGCTTTAAAGCACTTTCTTTCTTTTGTTGCAAAGGCAGGTTTCTGGCGAGCAAAGCAAGGGACAAGGTTCATCGAGCAATTTTTTGTTTTCTTCTTCTTGCAAGATATACATCTGGTCTATGATCTTTCTGTAGCGGGATTCTACTTCCTTGCGCCTGAGCTTCATGGTAGGAGTGAGTTCCCCTGTTTGTATCTGGAAGTCGTTTCTCAGAATGGTAAAATATTTGATCTTTTCGTAGCAGGAAAGAATTTCATTAGCCTGGGATATAGCTTCCTGGATTTTTTCTATTGTCTCTTTATCCTGGACGATGAAATCGTGTTCCAGGCGATTCTCAGAGAGAAGCTTTTGTATATAATGATCTTTCAATGTCACCAGGGCTACCAGATATTTTCTTCCTTCTCCTACCACGCAAGCCTGGCTGACAATAGCAGATAGCTTGATCTTTTCTTCTACAGGCACAGGTGCGATCATTTTCCCTCCAGAGGTTTTGATGATTTCTTTTTTTCTGCCTACAATTTTTACCAGGCCATTGGCAGATATGTTTCCCAGATCTCCTGTATGCAGCCACCCATCTTGTAAAGCCAGCTTCGTAGATTCCTCTTGCTTATAGTATCCGAGGAAAATATGCTTTCCTCTGCTCAGGATTTCTCCTTCTTCTGAAAGCCGAAATTCTATTTGTGGCAAAGGTATTCCTACTGTTCCCAGGCAGTCTATAGCGTGTGGTGTGACGCAAATCACACCAGAAGATTCTGTCTGGCCGAAGGCTTCATAGATATGGATTCTCAGCCCACGAAACCATTGGTTTACATGGGCGGGCAGAGCTGCTGCACCAGAAGCGCACAGAGTAGCCTTACTTAGTCCCAATGCCTTACGAATTTTATTCAGAACAAGTTTGTCTGCAATTTTCAACATCAGAATAGAATACCAGGGCATTTTTTTATGAGAGTATAGATATAGGCTCTCTCTGGCTCCCATTTCCATTGCCCATTGTGCTAAAAGTCGACGAAGCCTGGGGGCTTCTTCTATTTTCTGGCTTACAACCTCCATCATTTTTTCCCAAACTCTTGGGACACCCAAAAATAGTTCAGGCTGTACTTCCTGGAGCTCTGTTGCAGCTTCCTTGAAATCATGGCAAAAATGCACAGTGTTTCTGCAGCACAATCCTAAGCCTAGATTCTGCAATTTTTCTGCAATATGACATAAAGGAAGAAAGGAAAAACTAGAACCTCGCTGGGGAAGTTTCATGAATTCTACCAGGCATTGAGAGATGAACAAAAAATTGTCTTGAGAAAGCATAGCTCCTTTGGGATTTCCTGTGGTTCCTGAGGTATAGATCAGATAGGCACGCCTATGTACATCCATCTGCTCTAAAAAGGAAACAGGATTTCGTTCCTCTGCCAGCTTCATGCCTGTTTCTTTCGCCTCTCTATAAGAAATGGCTTTGTTAGAGAAATTGCTCTCTCCTTCCAGCACAAGAATCTTTTCTACAAAATCAGGCAGAGCCATCCCCTCTGCCAGGATTCTTTCATAGTACTGGGAGTTTTGCACTACAACGACACGAGCCTTTGTGTCTTGCAGGATAAAGTGTATATCTTTGCCCGAAAGGTTGGGATATAATCCTGCGCTGCCTGCTCCTAAAAGTACCAGAGACAATTCTGTATATACCCATTCTGGACAATTGTAGGAAAAAATAACGCATATATCTTCCTGGCTTAATCCCATACTTTCCCAGAATAAAGTCAAATGAAATACATTTTCCCAATATTCTTTTGCCGTAGCATATTGCCGTTTGCCATTCTCGATAAAACTTTGGGCGATATCCCCAGGGGATTCTTTTGCCCAAGCATAGAGACGATGCAAAATCGTTGTCATAGGATCATTTCTTTCTATTTTCACGCATGACGTTTACGTTCTTAAGTTAACACCTGGGGCGGGCGTTGATGCCTGCCCCAGGATAGGAAAAAAGTTATTTGCTTTTCTCGGTTTTCAATTCTCGTCTGTTGAGCAAGGCTTCCACACCAGGTTTCTCTCCTCGGAATTCCTGATATAGATCCATCGGCTCTTTGCTTCCTCCCTGAGATAAGACGGTTTTTCTGAGAAGATCCCCGTTTTTACGAGTCAATCCTCCATTTCCCTGCATAAAATTAAAACCATCCGCAGCCAGGATTTCACTCCAGATATAGGAATAGTAGCTGGCAGAATATCCACTGGTAAAAATATGGGAGAAATAGGAAGATTTGTACCTGGGTGGTACAGGGGCAAAATCAAGACCATATTTTTTCAGGACTTCTCCTTCAAATTTTTCGACATCTTCAGGAATCGGATTGCTTTGCAATATATGCCATTCAAAATCGAGCAGAGTAGCAGAAAGATATTCCATGGTATCAAAACCCTGGTTGAAATTTTTTGCTGCAATCAGCTTATCGAAAAGATGTCTCGGAATCAGCTCTCCCGTCTGGTAATGACGAGCGTAGTTTTTTAATACCTGAGGGTGGATTGCCCAGTCTTCCATAAAGGTGGAAGGAAACTCTACAAAATCGCGAGGCACAGATGTGCCCGATTGGGATGGATACTTTACATCAGAGAGAAGTCCGTGTATAGCATGTCCCATTTCATGAAATAAAGTCGTCACATTGTCAAAGCTGATGAGGGCAGGTTTTCCTTCTGCTGGCTTTGGGATATTCATGACGTTTACTACCACAGGTTTTTTGTTCAAAAGCTTAGACTGAGCTATATAGTCATTCATCCAGGCACCACCACGTTTAGAGTCGCGTGCAAAGTAATCAGCATAGAATAAACCAATGGCTGAGCCATCATGGTCCAGGACATCATATACCCACACATCAGGATGATATACAGGCAGATCGGAACGTTTCTTGAAGTTTATACCAAAAAGTTGATTCATGGTATAGAAGACACCATTGTTCAATACAGTATCGAGTTCAAAATAAGGTCGGATTTCGTTTTCATCCAGATCGTATTTTTTCTGACGTATTTTTTCTGCATAGTATTCCCAGTCCCAGGGGCGAATTTCATCTTCAATTCCTTCTGCTTTCATAAGCTCGGCAATGGCTTGTGCTTCTTCTTTTGCTTTGGAAACAACCATGGGAACCATATTTTTCAACATGCTCAATACATTGTCAATGGTCTTGGCTGTTTGAGGCTCCAGGGTAAAGGCTGCCCAATGTGGATACCCCATAATCGCTGCACGTTCAGCGCGTAATCTGGCAATATCTTTAATGATTTTGCGATTGTCGATACCGCCATTTTGTCCAATCCCCCGATATGCCGATGCTTCCCAAACGCGTTTTCTTATATCGCGGTTGTGCAAGAAAGTGGTAATCGGTTGTCTTGTTGTGTTTGTAATGGATAGTATGTACTTCCCATTATGCCCACGAGATTTTGCCAGTTCAGCGGCTCCTGCTATCTGGATGTCGCTCAAACCAGCCAGATCTTTTTTATCGTTTATAATGACAGAACGTTCCAGGGTAATTGCCAGAATATTGGTTTGGAATTGCGTAGACAAAGAGGAAAGCTCTGCATTGATTTCTTTTACCCGATTTTTTTGTGCTTCTGTAAGCATAGCACCAGCTCGAATAAAACGCTGGTAATATTCTTCAAGTAATTTTTCTTGATTGTAGGCCAGCTTTATTTTATCCTTTTGCTCATACAGAGATTGTACTCGTTTAAAAAGATCGCTATTAAGATAAATGTCATCGGAGTGACGGGCTAATTTGGGAGCCATTTCCGCCTGTATCTTCTGAATCTCTGGATTGGTGTGAGCCGATGCCATATTGGAAAAGACCTGGTCAACACGAGTGAGAATTTCTCCTGTCTTTTCCATAGCCTCTATGGTATTTTCAAAAGTTGGCTCCTGTATATTCGAAACGATTTTAGCTATTTCTTCTCTCTGCTGTTTCATTCCTGCTTCAAAGGCAGGCCGATAATGCTCTATGGATATAGCATTAAAAGCAGGTGCATGAAAAGGCAAATTGCTATCCAGAAAAAATGGATTGTCTATAGCTAAAACCAAAGTACTCATAAAAAAAAGTGCCATTAAAAATTGTTTCATCTTATTCAACCTCACTATAAAAATTTAGTATGTGCTGTTCAAGAACTTTTTCTTTCGCAGCCTTTATCAAAAATAACAAATTTTAACTAAAAATGCAATAGTTTTGATTGTATATCAAGCAAAATCCACGAAAAATGTCTGGCTTAAATTTTCTCCTTGCTTTTATTTTCTTCTGACTATAGAATCCTTTTGCATTTTAAGTTCGCAAAATTTTTTATCTCCTTCTGAATCATCCTATAAATCCACTACATTAAATGGAAAACCTTTACCATAGCTTAGAAAACTTATGAATAAAAAAATTCGTTTATACCAGATAGCCTTGCCTTTTGATCATGAAGAAAAGGCATTGATAAAAAAAGCATCACAAAAAGCAGAAATTTCAGAAAAAGATATTCTATCTCTGAATATTGTAAAACGATCTCTGGATGCCAGAGTTCATAAAAAGCCCGATTTTATCTATTGTGCTGATATAGAAATAGAAGAAGGAACCAAGACAAAAGAAGGTTTAGAAATCCTTACAGGGGAGTCCTTCCAAGAAGAAATTATTTATGGTAACCAGCAATTGGAACATCGTCCTGTAATCATAGGAGCAGGGCCAGGAGGCCTTTTTGCTGCTTACTGGCTGGCAAAGCATGGTTATTGCCCTTTCGTTATAGAACAAGGGCAGGAAATCCCTAAAAGAAAACAAAGCATAGAGCATTTTCATAGCACGAGAATTCTCTCTCCCCGTTATAACTATGTTTTTGGGGAAGGCGGAGCTGGCTCTTATTCTGATGGCAAATTAAACACAGGTGTCACGAGCGGGTATATTGCCCATATTCTAAACATTATGGTAGAATGTGGTGCACCTCCTGAAATCGCCTACACTGCTCCTCCCCACATTGGTTCAGATCGCCTTAGAGCAGTCATTATAAAAATTCGCAACCAGATCATCGAATGGGGAGGCGAGTTCAGCTTTGAAAATAAAGTCACCAATCTGCTTTTGAAGGAAGGGAGAATAGTTGCTCTCGATACAGACAAAGGCAAGATAGATGCAGATGTAGTCATTCTTGCTGCAGGAAGCCATGACAGCGATACGTTTACCATGCTGTCTTCTTGTGGCATTGCCATGGAAAAAAAACCTTTCCAGATGGGAGTCAGGATAGAACACCCTCAGGAACTCATTGACAAGAGACAGTATGGCCGATATAGTGGCCATCCTTCCCTTCCTCCAGCAAACTACCGTCTTGTCAGTCCTGATACTAAAATATACAGGCAGATTTGCAGCTTTTGTATGTGTCCAGGGGGAGAGATCATTGCAGGGACAGGCACGCCTGGGTATCTTTGCACCAATGGCATGAGTAACTATAAGAGAAATTCTGGCTATGCCAACTCCGCCCTTATCACTACCTTTTTTCCTGATGACATACCTGATAGAAGTCCACTTGGTGGTATTTTCTATCGCCAGAAAATAGAACAGGCTGCTTTTACCATAGCAGGTTCTGACTATACTGCCCCTGCCCAGAAGGCAAGCGATTTTCTTGCAGACAGACTTAGCCCCTTACCTCCTACTTCCTATCGTTTTCAGGTAAAGCCAGCGCGTATTTCTAGCTTTATGCCCGATATGTTCCTGGTTGCCTTAAAGAATTCCTTTTCTTCCTTTGAACAAAGGATGCCCGATTTCATTTCCTCTGGACTTATCCTTGCTCCAGAAACAAGAGCCTCCTGTCCTGTCAAAATCGCAAGAGATAAAGAGACAATGCAATCCCTTTCCTGCCAGAATCTCTATCCAGTAGGGGAAGGCGCTGGTTATGCAGGAGGAATCATCAGTGCTGCTCTGGATGGAATCAAAGCAGCCAGAATCATCCTTTCTGCTTTTTCTAAACCTTATCATGATTAAGATTGATAAGAAAAATTTATTTCATATAATGTAACAACCTACATTCCGCACTTAAAAATTGAAGTTTTCGGAATTATGGATGAAGCGTG
>CALKWO010000199.1 GCA_938003875.1 uncultured bacterium | reverse complement strand
GTTCATCTGTGTTCATCTGTGGTTTAAATCGCATATTATTTGACTCTGTATGCAACGCAAGTGAGAAGTGCTGTAGGTCATAGGTGTTAAGTTTTAAAATTTTGCCTTGCAACAGATTGTAGCCGCAGGGTTGCGCCGAAAATGACGATCTATTCGGAAAAGACGACCTTCAGCGCAATCCCTGCGTCTTTTGCCAATTTTTAATTTAAAAATTTTAAATCTAAAAAATTATGAACAATAGAAAAGTCAAGATCGGAATTGATGTTGGTGGAACTTTCACTCATGCTGTGGCTATAGATGCCTCTTCTCTGGAGCTGCTTGGCAAAGAAATGGTGCCTACAACCCATTCTGCCAGAGAAGGGGTAGCACGGGGAGTCGTAGATTCTCTGCATAAGTTGCTCCAGTCTGTTCAGATTGATCCAGAAGAAGTATCAATCATCGCCCATTCGACAACACAGGCCACAAATGCACTTCTGGAAGGCGATGTCGCTCAGGTCGGAATCATAGGGCTGGGCAAAGGTTTTGAAGGGTGGATTGCCAGGAGGCAGACCAGACTTGGAAAAATCGAGCTTGCTCCTGGAAAATTTCTTAATACCTTCCATATTTTTCTGGATACATCCAGGCCACTCAGACCAGAGAGCATCATAGATGCCCTGGAAAAGCTTAAATCCGAGGGTGCTGAAGTTTTTGTCGTATCGGAAGCCTTTGGAGTGGATGATCCTACTAGGGAAAATCAAATTGCAGAGATCATCCGTGATTCAGGATACCAAGCCACAGCAGCATCCTCTATTTCTCAACTCTATGGACTACGAGTGCGCACTCGGACGGCTGTCCTCAACGCTAGTATGCTTCCCAAGATGCTGGAAACTGCGGAGATGACAGAAAAGTCCGTCCGTGCCAGTGGAATATCTGCACCTCTGATGATTATGCGCTCCGATGGAGGGATCATGGATGTCTGCGAAATGAGGCGCAGACCTATTCTAACCATGCTTTCTGGTCCTGCAGCAGGTGTTGCTGCTGCCCTGATGTATGTAAAGATTTCCGATGGGCTATTCCTGGAGGTAGGAGGAACCTCCACCGATATTTCTCTGATAAGGAATGGAAAGCCTCTTATCCGAAGTGCTGAAATCGGTGGACATCGCTTGTATGTCAAGACATTGGATGTGCGCACAGTAGGAATCGGCGGCGGGTCTATGGTGCGAATGAAAAATCAGGATGTCAGTGATGTTGGACCTAGAAGTGCGCATATCGCGGGTCTGGCATACCCTTCTTTTTCTGAGCCAGAGGAGATGGAAACCCTTTTTTGGGAATCCGTGCAGCCTCGCCCTGGCGATCCAGCAGATTATGTAGCAGTGAATGCAAGCAAGGGAAGACGCTTTGCTTTGACGACAACAGAAGCAGCAAATTCTCTGGGGCTGGTGAAAAAATATGCAATGGCAAATCTTCAAAGCTTGAAACGATTTATGGATTTCGTTTCACAAAAATGCAATACAACCACAGAGAAGCTATCTCTTTCTATTCTTAGCAAAGCAGCAAATAAAGTAAACGAAGTGGCAGAGCAATTCCTGAGGGAGTATAATGTAGAGGAAAGCCTTGTTTCTTATGTCGGTGGCGGGGGAGGGGCGGAAATCATCGTGCCCTTTGCTGCCAGAGAAAAGAATTTTGTCCATTTTATCTCCGAAAATGCGGAGGTTGTATCTGCTATTGGTGCTGCTCTAGGCATGATACGAGATACCATAGAAAGAAGTGTAGTAAATCCCTCTGAGTCGGAAATCCTCAAAATACGAACGGAAGCTATGGAATCTGTAATCAAAATGGGAGCCAGCCCAGACAGCGTCGAAGTGACAGTAGAGGTAGATACCAGACAGAAAAGACTCATTGCTATTGCTATGGGAACTCCTGAAATGCGCACACGAGAATTGTCTGCATCCATTCTAAGGGAACAGGAATTACAAAAAATTGCAGCAGACTCTTGCGATGTTTCTTTGGATCAGATAAGCTCTATCGCACAAACCAAGGTCTATTCCATCTTTCAGACACAAAAAAAGAAAACAAGATTCTTTGGCCTTTCTTCCACACAAAGTTTTCCTGTACGCGTTATAGATAAAGAGGGAGTCATCCGCTTGAAGCTTGCCAATGCCATAGCACGCAATACCACAGTTTCCTCTGTTTATGCTATTCTTAGCAATCTCATAGAAGAACTGACCGTATTTGGCGATGCAGGCGGACTTCATCCTGACGTTTTTTGCATTGTGTCTGGCAGAATTTTCGACCTCTCAGGCCTTGCCAGCAAAGACCAGATGATTTCTCTCCTCCGTGCAGAGTTGAGTCGCTTCTCTTCCGAGGAGCTTGCAATACTCATTGTACGAATGGCGATAAAATAAAAACTAGAGAGTATTGATCAAATTTTAGAACCAACTTCCCATAAAGTGAGTTTTATTCATGAAAATACATAATATTTCCCTATCTGGGAAAGGCATTTTAGCACCTATGGCAGAGTATAGCAATCTTCCTTTTCGATTGTTAGCTAAAGAATTCGGAGCAGGTCTTGTCTATACAGAAATGGTAATGGCAAAAGGAATTGTACAAAAAGATAAGGAAGAACTTCGACTGCTTCGCACATCTCCTCAGGAAAAGCCTGTAATCGCCCAGATATGCGGGGAAGTCTGCGAAGAGATGAGGGATGCTGCGATTGCCATTGAATCTCTAGGCTTTGCTGGAGTAGACATCAACTTGTGCTGTCCTATAAACCGCATCATTAAAAAAGGAGCTGGGGCTGCCTTGATGGACAACCCTAATAAAATAGAAGAAATGGTAGGCATGGTCGCCAATGCCACAAAGCTTCCCATAACAGTCAAGATACTTAGCGGTATCAATGCCCAGAAGATCAACGCAATCGAAATAGCAAAAATTTGTGAAGCTAAGGGAGCAAAAGCCATTGCCATTCATCCCAGAACTCTGGAACAAGGCTATGTAGGAGAAGCAGATTGGCCTTTGATTGCCCAGATGAAAAAGGCCGTATCTATCCCCGTCATAGGCAGTGGAGATATCCGAACTCCACTTCATGCAAAAAAAATGTTGGAAGAAACGAATTGTGATGCTATCATGGTAGCAAGAGGATGCCTGGGGCAACCCTGGTTCTTTCGTGAATTCAACCATCTGGTTTCCACAGGCTATGCACCCTCTAAGCTTTCTTATTCTCAAATGAAGCAGATTCTTTTACGCCATGCAAAAATGCTGAAAGAACACGCAGCAGGCACAAAAGGAGTCATGCTTTTAAGAAAGCATCTTTCTTATTATTCTAAAAATATGAATAAAGAAGAATTTGGTAAAGCAGTCCGTAACATCAAAACTTTCAAAGAATTTGATGATGCAGTCAGAAACTATCTTTAAAAAAATTGCTGTGTAGTAGGAGTTTCTATGGAAGAACAGCGTATTACAAAACATCCCATTTTAAATAGACGCGAAGGCAAAAAGATTCATTTTTCCTTCCAGGGAAAGACACTGGATGCTTACGAAAATGAAGTCATAGCCAGTGCTCTTTTTGCTCATGGCATTCATTGTTTTGGTAAACATGCAAAAGACGATTCTTTTCAGGGTATTTTTTGCGCGAATGGGCAATGCGCCCAATGCCTGGTTTTGGCAGATGGAATTCCTGTCAAATCTTGTGTTACCCCTGTTCATGAAGGAATGAAAGTAGAGTTCATGGAAGGACATGCTCCTCTGCCAGAAGATGACACTCCTGTAGCGGCTGGTAAAATAGAAGAAATTGCTGTGGATGTCCTGGTTGTAGGCGGAGGGCCTGCTGGACTTTCTGCAACAATGGAAATGGCAAAATATGGAGTTTCTATTTTAATCGCAGATGATAAACAAAGTCTTGGTGGCAAGCTTTCCTTGCAAACACACAACTTTTTTGGATCTACGAGAGAATGCTATGCAGGAACACGAGGCATCGATATTGGCGAACACCTTGCCCAAAGCGTTATGCAATATCCGAATGTTACTGTCTGGCTGGAATCTCCCGTAGTAGGGGTGTTTGTGGATGGGAAAGTCGGTATCATGCACAAACAAGACTATTGTCTCGTGAAACCCAAAGTAATGCTTGTCGCCGCAGGTGCCAGAGAGCGCAATCTCACTTTTTCTGGCTGTGATTTGCCTGGAGTCTATGGTGCAGGAGCCTTTCAGACCTTAGTCAACCGCGATCTGATTCTGGCAGCCAAACGCCTTTTTATCGTAGGAGGTGGAAATGTAGGCCTCATCGCAGCCTACCATGCTTTGCAAGCAGGTATTGAAGTAGTAGGACTCGTAGAAGCCATGAAAGAATGCGGGGGCTATAAAGTCCACTTAGACAAAATCAAACGCCTCGGAGTTCCTGTTTTTACATCACACACTATACTGAAAGCGCATGGTAAAGATCAGCTTGATAAAGTTACTATCGCTGCGGTAAACGATAAGTTCCAGGCAATCCCTGGCACAGAAAAGTCTTTCTCTGTTGATACACTGCTTGTGGCCGTTGGTCTTGCCAGCGTCAACGAGCTGCTGCTCAAAGCCTGGGAATATGGACTCAAAGCCTATGGCGCAGGCGATGCCGATATAGTCGCAGAGGCTTCTGCTGCTATGTTTAGCGGAAAGATAACCGCTCGCCACATCTTGCAGGATATGGGAATGACCGTTTTCATTCCAGAAGAATGGAAAAGTATGGTAGAGACTCTGCGCAACCGTCCTGGTAAATTGCATAAAAAAGCATCCTCACCAGAACAAAAGCTCTATCCTAATATCTTTTGCCTGCAAGAAATTCCCTGCAATCCATGCACTGACGTATGTCCTATGAATTCTATCTCTACAGAAGACCATTCCTTAATGGGCATTCCCCAATTCCAGGACAAGTGTATTGGCTGCGGACGTTGCGTGAGCATTTGTCCTGGTCTTGCTATCACCCTTGTGGACAAGGGCTATGACCCTGAAGGCAAAACGGCTCTTGTGACATTGCCCTGGGAAATCGGCGAAGATATCCTTAAACCAGGCGAAACAGTAATTACCTGCAAGCTAGAAGGCGAAGAATTAGGCAAAGGCAAAGTCATTGCCATCAAAAATTCCTCATGGCAAGACAGAAGAAAGTTTTTGCTTGTGGAAGTCCCTGCAGAAGAAGCCGATATGGTAGCAGGCATTCGTATGCCTTTGCTGGAAAAGCCCCCCAAAGCAGAGCAAGCCCAGGAGCCTGGATTAAAAGACGAGGAAATCATCGTCTGCCGATGCCAAAGAATCACTAAAAAAGACATTGTAGATCTGATCAAAGATGGCACTCGCGATATGAATTCCATCAAAGCTACACTCGGTTGTTGCATGGGGCCTTGTGGAGGAAAAACCTGCGAAGAATTAAGCATGAAAATATTCAGAGAGCAAGGCATAGAACCTCGCCAGATAGCCAAACACGTTGTTCGCCCCTTCACGCAGGAAGTTCCTCTTAAAGCATTTTTAGGGAAGGAGTAAACTTTGGAAACCTATGATGTGATCGTCATTGGAGCAGGAAGCGTTGGCTCACCTACTTCGTATTTTTTAGCAAAGAATGGCTTGAAAGTATTGTGTCTGGAACAATTTCCCTCTTCTGGTCAAGGGCAGAATAAAGCAGCCATTGGTGGCGTGAGAGCCACCCACTCCGACCCTGCTAAAATCAAAATTTGTCAGAAAAGCCTGGAAATTTTTTCTCAATGGAAAGATCTTACAGGCACAGACATTGGATGGAAGAAAGGAGGCTATTGCTTCCCTGTGTATGAAGACAGAGAAGAAAAGATTCTCAAAGGCCTGCTACCCATCCAAAAAAAATACAACCTCAACATTGATTGGATTGATGCGGAAAAAATGAAAGAGGTTATCCCTGGAATCAATCCTGAAAGGCTTCGGGGAGGAACGCTATCTCCTGACGATGGTCAGGTTTCTCCTCTAAAGGCCATTAATTCCTTTGTACACGAAGCCCAGAAAAAGGGAGCTAAATTTTTATTCCAGTCCAAAGTCGTTGCTTTGAAAACAGATCAAAGTCGTATTGTTTCTATAGAGACAGAAAAAGAAAGATTTTCTGCTGGCATCATCATCAATGCAGCAGGATCAGAGGCAAGTGAAGTATGCAAAATGGTCGCTCTGGATATTCCTGTTAATCCCGATTGCCATGAAGCAGGAATCAGCGCGCCTATCGCTCCTTTCCTCGATCCTCTGGTCGTGGATTTAAGACCAGGAGTAGAAGGCAAAACAGCGAACTTCTATTTCGGGCAAAATAGTGAAGGCCAGATTATCTTCTGCTATACACCACAGCCTCCTATTTTAGGAACGAACCGACATTCGACTTCAGAGTTCATGCCCATCATAGCACGCCGTCTCGTGGATTTGATCCCTCGTTTCAAAAATCTGACTATACGGAGAGTATGGAGAGGCCTTTATCCCATGACACCTGATGGTGTTGCCATTGTAGGAAAAGCACCCAAAATCGAAAACTTCTATCTTGGAATTGGAATGTGTGGCCAGGGATTCATGATGGGGCCTGGTGTAGGGGCTAATCTGGCGAGTCTTGTAACTCAAGGGAAATCGCTTTTAGAAGAAGATGTTTTTAAGCTTCTAAGCCCTTCTCGTGATTTCTATGCAAAAAAGGAAATTTTAAAATAAGGAAAAAAGTGTTCTGGCCAAAGTGTTGTTGAAACCGCACAATGGAGCAGATGCTATTTTATAGCACTGCTCATTTTGCACAGGATCACTTTGAGTATTACAAAATAAGGAAAAAAATATGTCGAATACAAAATTCTGGCAGCCTTTCTTTGCCTTAGGCAGATGTATTGCGGCCGCGCTTAAGGCCATGTTCCCCTTTGAAAAACTCACAAAAGATTACCGCCTGGAAATCGAACCTGTGATTGAAAGAGCAAGAGAAGTCAAAGAATCTATCCATAAAGAATTGGTTCAGCATGGAGGAATCCAGCAACTTTCCTCCCAGATACTCAGAGCAGCAGAAAAAAGCAAGGAAGTATCAGAGCAGGGAAGCCATCCACTGGCATTCCACAAAATTCCCATGTACCTTCTGCTGCTTGCCATTGCTTGGGGTGGATATTGGGTATACAGAAACTTCTATCATATCTCCACCGTCCGCTTTGCAGCCCAGGAAAGGGATGCTGGAGCAGTCACCCAAAAAATACAGAGCAGACTATCCATGCAATTCATCCCTGATGCAGGTTCTATGGAAGGATTACAGATGCTTCAGGAAAATAAGGCAGATATATGCTTTATACAAGGAGGTGTAGAGATTCCAGAGGCATACCATCGCCTCATTCTGCCTGAAAAGGAAACTCTGTTTTTTCTTGTCAAGAAAAATAAGAGTATCAAAGACATCCAGGTGGTTTGCACTTCTGTTGCCCTCCAGGGAAGCCACATTCTGGCACGCAAAGTACTGGAAATCTTAGGAAAGAAAGACGTAGCCTTTGTCCACTATTGGACGAAACTCACAGACGATCCATCCTTCAATATCCCAGACGATGTAGATTGTGTCGTGGTTTCTAAATCTGCCCAGGAAAGCAAAAATTTGCAGGCAATCAAAAAGCTCATAGCTAGCGGATTTGTGTTCCATTCACTGGATTTAGGAGTCTGGGCAGACAGCCAGCCCTATCTCCAGAAAACTCGCATCAGAGCAGGCTATTTCTTCTTGGATCCTTGTATTCCCGATACCCCCAAAGAAACGTATCTGGTAAACACCTATCTCGTAGCTCAGCCATCTTTCAATCCGCTCAAACTCAGAGCCATCGCCAATCTCTTCTATCCCAAGGACATTCTGCAAATCAAAGATGAAGATTCAGTAATCAAGGACTTCCTGGAACGAGCCGATGCCATTTCTCAAATTTTCATGACAACTGCTTTTTTTCTCATTGCCCTCTTTGGAATGGGAGTTCTGGCTCATCGTCGCCGCTTCAACGAGCTCAATACCCTGATAAGTCTCATCAACATCCACCAAAGTTCCAAAGACCTCTACGATGAAAGCAATCCCGAAGTCTGTGTACGATACCGCCACTATCTGGCCTATTGCAGCGATCTACTAGGTATTATAGACGTAATCACAGGCTACTATGCCCAGGAAGATTCTACCCTTCTTTTCAATGGATTTTGCAGCGTAATCCACCAGAGATGTATGAATCTGAAAATCAACATCCAGCTCAAGATCCACCAATCCGCCCTCAAACACCTGGAAACCATCGCCACTCATTCAGCCAGATAACCAACCCAACTCTTGCCCTTATAGGCAAGAGTATAATTTGACAATGTTAAATTCCACATATTGGCTAGCAATGACTTATAGCGAAA
>CALKWO010000198.1 GCA_938003875.1 uncultured bacterium | reverse complement strand
AGTAATCTGTGTAATCTGCGGATTGTTTATATTTTGAAAGTCCATTTCGCCCTAAAATAAATTCTTATTTGTGTTTATCTGTGTTTATCTGTGGTTCTCTTTAAAAATCGAAAAAGTTCACTTACAAGCTGCGGAATATAGGTATCAATAAATAGCGGCTATGATTACTTTAAGATAGCTGTTTTCCAGACAGGCTGGATTTACAGGATGGTCAGGGCCTGCTCCTGCTGTTTCGAAAATTTTGAGACTGCGGTTTGCATCCAGGACAGCCTTGTTGACGATCTTAAAAAAGTCTTCCCAGGATATGTTGCCAGAGCAATCACAAGTTGCTAAAATACCACCAGGAGGCAGCATATTCACAGCATGTTTGTTGAGATTGACCAAAGCTTCTGTTCCAGTAGCCAGGCTAGCCTTATCTGGCGAAACCTTCGGGGGATCTAGAATAATCATATCGTATTTTTCCCCAGACTTTTCCATTTCTGGCATTTCTTTAAAGATGTCTTTTTTGGAAAATACTGCTTCAGAGCTAGAATTCATTCTTAGATTTTCCTGAGCAAGATCCAGGGCAAAGGAAGAACTGTCCATAAAGACAACCTGGGATGGTCTGGCTTTACTCATCATATAGATTCCAAAACCACCACTATAGCAAAAGGCATCCAAAATCTTTTTGCCGTAGCCATAGCGGGTCAGGAGCATACGATTCTCTCTTTGATCCAGATAAAATCCTGTTTTCTGGCCTTTCTGCAAATCCACATAGAATTTTACGCCATACTCTGTGATAGCCATCTTGGGAGGCGTTTTCCCATGAATAGCGCAGTCTATTTCTTCCAATCCTTCTTTTACTCTATAGCCAGCAGGATAACGCTCTACAATTCCCTGTGGCTTAAGTTGCTCCTGAAGAATATCCAGGATCATTTCTTTTCTCTTTTCCATGCCAGTGGAAAGGAATTGCACTACGAGAAAATCATTATAGCGATCTACTGTGAGGCCTGGTAGTCCATCGCCTTCGCTATGAACCAGACGATAGGCACTGGATTTAGATCTCATGATCAAGATATTTTCTCTCAAAGAAACTGCCTGGTGTATCCTGCTTCTGAAAAAATTGCCATCAATTTTTTCATGCTGATCCCATGTCAGCAGTCTTACTTTGATCTGCGACTTCTGATTGATAAGTCCCTTAGCTATAAAACGACTCTCTTCATCCAACACTTCTACTATATCACCGTCTTCGGGCTGACCTTTAATCTCCTGGATGGCTCCAGAAAAAATCCAGGGATGATGATACCAAAAGGGTTTTGCTTTTCCTTTTTTTAAAATAACGCGTGGTTTATTGCTTCCGAAATATTTTTTCATTTTCTACTTTCTGAATTCTACTCTTCCTCTTCAGTGCCTGGCTGGCCTGCAGCAATAGCAAAGATAAATTTTTTATCTCCTATCTGTACTGTGTCGCCATCTTTAAGTTTTATGGATTCCACCTTTTTTTTATTGACTAAAGGTGGTCTAAAAAGACCAATATGATAGAGGAAGAAACCTTTTTTTTCGTGAACTAAAATAGTATGGCGTTCGCCTATCATAAAGCCACTTACTTGCAAATCGCAATCTGCGGATTTGCCGATAAAAAAAGTATTTTTATCGAAAGGGAGACGCCGTGTGCTTTCTGCTAAATGCAGATAAGCAGGTGCAACTTCTTTTTTTTGGGCAAGATGCCCAAAATTTACAGCCATAGTTTGAGCCATGTGCTTTACAGATTTAGCCTTAGCAACAGGCTTTGGTTTTTTTTGTGATGCTCCTACCAAACTGCGAGCAGACTCGTCAAGTTTATGGAAATACAAGGTATGCTTTGCTAAAAAGAATTCATCTCCTGTATTTAAAACATGCTCTTCAATTTTTTTCCCCTTGACAAAAGTTCCTGTCTTGCTCATTTTGTCTCTCAGGAAAAAAAGTTTGCCTAGCCTTTCAATTTCAGCATGAACGCGCGATGTACCTAAATTGTCAATAACGACATCACAATTTGCATCTCGGCCAATGGTGAGTATATCCTGGTCAAAAACTAAATTTTGCAATTCTTCTCCAGAAATTGTCAATATGACCCTGAATGGCATGGGAACGCCGAGCCTTAATCTTAAGGCATCCAGTTCCTCTTTCATGAGTTCGTATTCGGAATTGTCTGTTTCTAGCTCTTGCTGAAAAGACGGATCGACCGATTCCATGCTTTCTTCTATGGTTCGTGCTTCTCTTTCTGCTTGATAATCTACTTTAGGTGTCATGTCCAGTTTCTGGCGATATTGCTCTGCCAATTTGGAAAATCTTGCTTTTGCCTGCTCTCTGAGTTCTTCTTCCTTTTGCTTTTTGGCCTGATCTTCCTGATATGTTTCTTGTTCTTCTTGTTGTTCTTCTTCTAAGAATTCAACAGGAGACTCTTCTTCTATGACCTCTGCTACAATCTCCTCTTCATCCTGGATGTCTTCAAAAAAATTTTCTTTTTCCCCTGGTTTTTTTAGTTTTCTTTTGAAATCTTCCATAAATTTTTTTCCTTTTCCGTTCTATAGAATTTATTTTTTGCAAATTACCTTATGCTATTGCATCTAGGCACCCAAAAATACCAGAAAATAGTAACCAAACGGAGCTGTAAAAGTAAGGCTATCCATTAAATCTAAAATCCCTCCAAATTCTGGAATAAGATTGCTGGAATCCTTGATCTGGCAACGTCTCTTGATTAAAGATTCGCTCAGATCGCCCCATAAAGAAAGAATTCCTGTTATAAAAGAAAAAAGGATTAGATAAAACCAGTTAAAATTTTGAGAAAGTACCGTAAAAGACTCTCTCATAAAATAGGCTATAGATAAAGAAAAAAACAATCCTGCGACAGCACCCTCCCAGGATTTTTTGGGGCTTATAGATGGACACAACTTATGCTTACCAATCCATTTTCCGATAAGATAGCCTCCCATGTCCATTCCTTTAGCTACCAGAACAACCAAGAGCAGGTAAATCAATCCTTCCTCTTTTGTCCCCAGGGAACGTATTTTCATCAAATAGCTTAAGGTAAAATAAATATAAAGAATTCCAAAAAGAGTGCTGAAAGTGTTTTCCAAAACTTTTTCTTCTTCTCTACGAACAACAGGGTACATAAGAAAAAAAATAAAAATAGTTGCTTCATAGAATTCTACTATTTTTAGAGATTTTAAACAAGGATATTCTATGGCAAAAATATAAAGAATTATTCCTGAAAGACATGCAAATGTCGCGATTTTTGCACAAGGCAAAAAATCTCTTGCCATTAAAAGTTTATACAATTCCCAAAGTGCTACAGAAATAAGAATAGCGAGAATACTTCCTGTGGCATAGGAAGTATTGGTTTTTAAATCTATATAAAAAAAAAGTCCAACCATTCCTAAAAAGGCAAGAGCTATGGGTATCCTAATTCTATACATTTGCTTTTTCTCCAATTGTATTTTTTGCTTTCTGGTACAAAGAAAGGTATTTTTTCATTTGCTCATTTTCCTCATAATACAAATCCTTACGATTTTGTTTCAGGTAGATTTGGGCGAGTTTTTTATGTAGCAAGGCTCGATAAAAAAAAGCCTGAGGGCGAAAAGGATGTAATTCAATTGCTTTTTCCATATCTTTCAAGGCAGGGACGAAATCATCCAGACACAGG
The DNA here is from genome assembly GCA_938003875.1 of uncultured bacterium. Classification (GTDB taxonomy): domain Bacteria; phylum Planctomycetota; class Uabimicrobiia; order Uabimicrobiales; family JABWCH01; genus JABWCH01. The sequence goes on along the minus strand of CALKWO010000198.1, from coordinate 32,052 downwards.
TAAGTATAGGCTCTCTGGCATAAAGCTGTATAATATTCTGGGCGATATTGCAAGGCCAGATTAAAATTTTCCAAAGCATCTGTATACAGCTTTCTTTGCAAGTATATTTCTCCTTTATTGCAATAAGCTTGAAAACAACAAGAATCTTTTGCAAGAATTTCATTGTATTTCAATAATGCTTTTTTCCACAGCTTTTCCCTGGTATACAAAGAGGCTTTTTCAAACAGAACAACCAAATTCTGAGGCAGCTTCATTTCTTCTGTTTTACTGAATCCTATAGAACAAGAATCACTTTCTATCTCATAGAGTCTCAATTCAGAAAGCACTTCCTTCATATTGGTATAGCGTGCCTGAGGGTTGATCATCTTTTGGACTACAAGCCCAAGGCTATAAGGGATATTTTCATTGTATTCTGTAATACGCGGATATGTGCCTTCGTATTTTTTTTGAATCGCAGCAGCCTGCCCCTGTGTGTTGGCAACAAGATGGTAGGGATTGATTCCTGTAAGCATTTCATAAAGTGTTATACCAAGACCATATATATCCCATCTTGGATCAGGCTTTTTTCCTGGAATATTTTCCATTTGTTCAGGAGCGCAGTACTCTATTGTTCCTGCTGCCATAGTCTGGGTGCGATCAACATCACAGACTATACCAAAATCGGCTAAAACAGCGTCGTTGTCTATATCCAGAAGAATATTGGAAGGCTTTACGTCGCGGTGAATGAATTTGTTTTCATGCATGTAGTCTAGTGCCTGGGCTATTTGTATAGCAATTTTCAGGCTTTGAGGAACATCTAGCCTCCCTTTTTTTAAAAGCTCAGATAAATTGCCATTTTCCATGAGAGGCGTTACCAGGTAGTGAACCATCTGATCTCCCAATTTGCCTCTTCCAAAGGCTATAACTTTCAATATATTAGGATGAGATAAAGAAGAAATGACTTTTAGCTCTTTCAGAATATACTGTAAAATTTCTTGGTGCAAATGACGATAGAAAATCTTCAACGCTACTTTTTTTTGTTCTTTGAGACTGACTGCCTGATAAACTTCTCCATGGGCACCAACGCCTATTTTTTTTTCTAAACGATATTTGCCTGCTACTAGATTGGTATCATCCATAAGAACCTATTTTTATGCTTGTTACGGATTTTTAATCCGTAACGTTTTTTGATTTATATCATGAACGGATGCGTTTTTTTCTTACAAAAAAGAAAACGATTCCTAATCCAGAGAAATAAAGGAGAAGGGAACCTGGCTCAGGGACGGCAAACTGCACAGCAGCATGATCATAAAAAATCCCATCCCCTACATTTGTGCCTGAAAAGCGGACAGTCTGAATCAACTCATTTGCGCCAGCATCTATTCGGATATAAACTTCACGGCTGTCATCTACTGTCCTATTGTAGTTCAGAAGAGCACTGACTCTACCAAAATCAATGTCATTTACATAGAGACGAAGATAGGATGTCTCTACATCACCCACTCCAATTCCAAAGGATAATGCTCCGCCTGCGATTCGGAATGTATTGTTGGTACCTAGATTCATAACAGTAAGCAAGGACTTACTACCATCCCACAGAGCGCGGTTGTCCAGATCGGATGTGAGGATGAAATTGGACTCTGGAAGACCGTCATAAGCAAGAGTAAGTCCAGGAATTAGATTGGCATCCTCAAAATCTTCTATAGTAAAGCCTGTAACACCGATGGCTGTATCCATAGAAGCTACATCTGACGGATTTGTGCTATAAAACACAACAGTAGGATCGAAACTGTTGATGGTAAAAGCATTCACCGTGCAGCATAAAACAAACAAGGAAATATATAGTATATGCTTCATAGAACCGTCCTTTCTATAGCATTGTAAATTTATCTTGCTGTATAGGAAATTATAGTTTTGTCGTAATCGTAATCTTTATCGTAATCTTTATCTTTATCAATGCTCATAGAGGATAAGGATTAAGATAACGATTACGATTAAGATAACGATAAGATTACAGCTTACGCACGGGAAAGATTGCCTCCGAAGGAGGCTAACTTGTGCTGGATGAGAAGTGCCATGATAATGGTATCTACTCATCCATTCAGAGGGAAAAGCAAGCTTTACAATGCGATATTATCCATTATTTTTCAGCCCGTTTTTTCAAGGACATAATAGAGTCTTCCATAGCATTTTCTTTAAACTTTTTCAGGATAAATCCTGGGACACTGATTCCCAATTCTAGCTCAAGAGCATAGGTTGCCAGTGTCTTTTGGGGTGTTATTTCTGTAAAGGTATAACTTCCTTCAATATTCTTCAAATCTCCACCAACATAAGTCCATCCAAGAAAAAGTTTTTTAGGATCATCTTCTTTATATGTATAATGCAAAGTATATTGAATGGTTTTTAGCACAGCATCTAGCGTATATTCTACAATAACAGGCCGACCATTTTCTTTATCCAGAATATTCACTTCTTTAATGGTCTTTTGCCAGGTTGGGTAACTTTCAAAATCACAGATAGTCTCAAAGCATTTCTTTACATTTGCTAAAATCTCTACTTCTTTCCTCTCTTCATGCATACTTTTTTTATCCTTATGATATCAAAATTTTAAAACTTAATACGTGGGAATTAATCGCTTAATCTGGAATAATCCCAGACCTTGATGCAACCGTCTTTGCTTGCTGTGAATAACCATTTCTTTTCAGGTAACAAAGCCATAGCTGTGATTGGGCCTTTGTGTTCATCCCAAATTCCTATTTCTTTGCCATCAGAAGCTCGCCATATATAAATTTTATTTTCTTCTTCTGTAGCAAAAAGCAAAAGAGAATCATGGCTAAAGAAGACCTTTTCAAAATGGACATCTTTTTTGAAACAAGTTTGAATTTCTGTATTGCTCGCTATGTTCCATAGTCTTACAGTTTCATCCCGACCTGCGGATGCCAGGATCTTACCATCAGGAGACAGTGCTATGTCCTGTATATTTTCTTTGTGTCCTTCCCATTTGCTGGAAAGTTTCCCTGCTCCTGTTTCCCAGACATAGATGCAGCGATCTTGAGCAATAGAAAAGATTTTGCTGGAATCCTGGCTAATCAAGATTTTTTTGATACCGCCCTGAGAGCCTTCCATATTACTAAGGCAACGCCAGCCTAATACATGCCATATACATATTGTTCCATCCAGACTGCCTGAAACTACTTTATTCCCTTCATGGGGGAGTGCAAGGCTTGTCACCCAGTCTTGATGGTTTTCCAGGCTTTTCATACATTTGTAATTTTGTGCATCCCATACTTTGATCGTATGGTCACGACTGCTGGAAAAGAAAAACCGTCCTTTGCCTGCAAGGCTAGGTATAGCCAGGGCTATCACTGGCATCGTATGGCCTTCCAGCGTGTTTTCACAGGATGCTGTTTTAATATCCCATACTTTAATCGTCCAGTCATCGCCTCCGCTTATTATCTTTGTGTTATCGGCATTGATAAGTACACTACGTACCCAATCTTTATGGCCTTGAAGTACTTGTAAGCAAGATTTATTCTTGATATCCCATATTCTTATTGTTTTATCTTTGCTGGAAGAAACAAGATACTTTTTATCAGCATTGATAACAATATCCGTGACTTCCGACTGATGCCCTGAAAGAGTGAACAAAGAACCGTCTTTGGGTGTTTGTGTTGCTTGTGTTTCATGCTCCTCAGAATCAACAGAAACGGTCTGCTCTTTTATTATGTTCTGTTCTTCGATTTCTTCCAGTTGGAAATCTTCTTCCTCTTCTTCTAATTCCGAAGAAAAAGAAGAAAAAGACTTTTTCAATTCTTCCTGGAGTTGTTCTATGTCTTCTCTTGCTTTTGCCATGGTAGGGTCTAGCTCTAAAGCTTTTTCATAAGCCTTGATAGCATCGGGAATACGATTCATACGATACAGGATGGATCCTCTGTTTGCATATCGCAGGCCTGTTGGCTCTAAAGCAAGGATAATGTCGTGAATTTCCAATGCTTTATCCCAGTTTTCCTTTTCCATAGCCTGCTGTCTTTCGACACGCAACCTCTCCATCTCTGAATCTCGAAGCTTATCCAGGTCTTCTTTCGCTTTTTGGTAAGAATTGTCCAGATCGAGTGCGGCTCTATAGCTCAATATAGCCTGGTTGACTCTGCCTAGTGTATAAAGAATAGAACCTTTTGTTGCGTAGCGAGGTGCTGTAGGCTCTAGCTCTATGATTTTATTCTGGCATCGTAAGGCTTCTTCCCAGGAATCCTTTGCAATCCATTCTTGTCTTTCTTTTCTTAAATCTTCTAGCCTGTCGGCAAGACTTCTGTACCCTTCTATATCTTGAGGTTTTTCCTCTTTTTTGATTTTTTGAGAAGATAGCTCTTTTTCTATACGTTCTAAATCCATCCTGGCTCTGCCCAAATTAGGGTCTAGTTCAATGGCCTTTTTATAGCTATCCATCGCGTCTTCTAATTTTTTCATGCGATAGAGCATAGAGCCTCGATTTACATAACGTAAAGCAGTCGGCTCGATTTTAATGATTTCATCATGAAGCTCTAATGCCTTATCCCAATTTTTATCGTCAAGGCATTTTTGTCTTTCGTCCTTAAGCTGGTGGATTTTATCCATACGCTCCTGTACACTTAAGGCTTGATCTGAAGCAAAGGTTTGCTGCTCTTCAGAAGAAAATTCCATGAGCTTTTCTTCATCCATCTGGGCTTCAAGTCTACGTAGATCTTCTTTGATTTTGACAAGGCTAGGGTCCATTTCCAAGGCTTTGCGATAGCTTTCTGCTGCTTCGGGAATTCTTCCCATCTGGTAAAGAATTCCACCGCGATTGGCATAGCGCAAGGCTGTGGGCTCTAAAGACAGTATCTCATCGTGTATTTCCAATGCCTCTTGCCAATTATTTTTTGCTATTTGCTCTTGTCTTGCTTTGCGCAGATTTTCTAGTCTGATCGCCAATGTCTCTTCTTTATTTTCTTCTTTATCTTTTTCCCATAGTTTTTCTTCTTCTACCTGGGACTCTAATTTTTTTAAATCCTGACGGGCCTTTTCCAGACTAGGATCCATTTCCAGAGCTTTCCGATAGCTTCCGATAGCTTCATGTATTTTTCCCATACGATAGTAAATAGAGCCTTGTGTTGTATAGCGTAGAGCATTGGGAGATACGTCTAAAATCTGGTTATGATATTTCAGTGCTTCTTCCCAATCTCCTCTCTGCATAGCATCTTGTCTTTGAATACGACATTCTTCTAAAATTGCTTGAGTGTTATTATCTTCCTGAGGAGGAAGATTTTGAATTTGAGCAGGTTCATAGGTTTCTTCTGGTTCGGATTTTACTTCTTCTTGATCTGATTCTACTTTTAAACCTATTTGTGATGCTTCTTTCTGTTCCAGAGAAGACTGTTGTTGCTGCTGATACTGGGCTTCTAGTCGCTCTAAGTCGGCCCGCGCTCTGTTTAAGGTAGGTTCCATTTCCAATGCCTTTTGATAGCTTGCAATGGCTTCTTCCAGACGACCCAAACGATACAAAATAGAACCTTTGTTAGCATGTCTTAAAGCAGAAGGACTCAGCTCCAAAATCCTATCATGAATTTTTAATGCACCTTCCCAATCTTCTTCATTAAATTTTTTTTGTCGTTCGTCCCGTAATCGTCGTAATTCCTTTTCCAGGTTATCACTCATGACAAAATCTCCCTATAGTTTTATGGTTGTCAATCCACTTTCTATTTTCCTTCCATCATATCAAAAAAAAAGAAATTTTGATATTATTTTTTTTCTTTGTTTTCAAAAACAGTAGCGAATTGATAAATCCAGGTAGGAATTTGGATACCATATTTTTCTGCTGTAGATTTATTTACATAGAATTCCCCACGCTGGATGGAAGTGATCTCCAAATCTTTTGCTTTTGCATTTTGTTTCAAGATTTGTAATGCGTACTTGCCTGCAAGCTCTCCCTGTTTAGTTGCAGTGTCAACGACTCCAAATAAAGCACCGTGTTCTATATTAAAACCTAGTGCTCCTATTGGCGGTTTAGAAATATTTTGTACAATCCATTGCATGACATCAGGAGGTTTTATGTGAAGCAAATTTTCGTCTTTTAGATTTAGATATACTGGTATTAAGACAAAGTCTACCTGATCTTCATATTTTTTGAGAAATTGCTTCCATTCACAGAAACTTTCAGAAACCATGGTATCGACATTTTTATACATACTATGCCTCTCAATGTCTTTTTGAATTTCTTGGAGTGCAAGCCTGCCTGATAGACTATCTTCTACAGCAATGACATAGCGAGATGCTTTGGGTAAAAAATAGGGCATATTGTCTAATGTCTGTCCTACGAGCATTTTTTCTCTAATCCCCGTGACATTGCTTTGTGGAAAACCGTATGCTTGTGGCTCATTGTTCAAACCGCAAAAAATGAACTGGATATTTGTATTGAAAAAATGAGGGATAACAAGAGATGAAGCATGATCGTCTACAGTAATTACAAGATCGGGATTCCAGGAAAGAATCTGCCGTATGGCGATTTGTGCCTTTTCTTGAATTTGAGATGACTTGCTAAACCGCTTAGTTTCCATATAGTATTCTTTGAGGATAATATCTTTGTTTACTTTTAACAAATTATTCTCGAAAGTTTCTAAAATATTTTTTCGTATCTGAAGATTCCAAAGCAAATCTTGCTCATAGCTAAAAAGTAAAAATACTTTTCGAGGAGAGTCAAGCATCCAAAAAGAGATCATGATGTAGCTTAGAAGAACCATGGAAAGTAGAAGGGAAGACGTACCAAAAAGCAAAAGTTTATTGCTTTTCATCCATCTTTGCACTTTACAGAACGCACTTAAAGGTCTTGCTATTGTTGGCTCTCCAACCAGATAACGATGTAGATCATCCGCAAAATCCTGAGCATTTTGATAGCGGAATACTGGTTTTTTAGCAAGTGCTTTGAGACATATAGCTTCTAGCTCTTTACTAATAGAAGGATTGATGCTTTTAGGAGAATCTGGTTCTTTCTCCAATGCTTTCATCATCAGTTTCACAGATGTTTCACTCTCGAAAGGAGGCCTTCCTGTTATGATTTCATATAAAACAGCACCAAGAGAATATACATCACTACGATATTCTACATTTCCTTCCATTTGTTCAGGAGACATATAAGCAGGTGTCCCCACAATAATCCCAGATTGTGAGATTTTTGTTCCTTTTAGCTCTTTGGCAAGCCCAAAATCCATAAGCTTGGGTTCACCGTCTTTGGTTAGCATAATATTGGCAGGTTTTATATCACGGTGTATAATTCCCTGCTTATGAGCATAATGGGCTGCTCTTGCAACTTTTTCCAAAGCATTTAAAGCATTCTGAAGAGAAATTTCTTTTTTTTCTAAAAGATTGCTTAGAGTATTCCCTTCTATCAAATCCATGGTAAAGAATATTTGTCCTTTTTCTTCTTCAATAGCATAAACAGTAACAATATTGGTGTGTCTTAATTTCGCTGTATTTTGTGCTTCTTTTAAAAAGTATTCCCTCTCTCTGGAAAATTCTTCCTGATTCAGCAAGAGTTTGAGAGCTACTTTTCTATGTAGCATGGCATCATAAGCCTCAAAAACATGCCCCATGCCGCCGCGACCAATCTCGCGTATTATCTGGTACCTGCCTATTGTATTGTGCTGCATTCTATTTTCCTAACTATACTATTTAGAAGATGTTAGATTTATTTTATTCTAGTCCACTTGGATTGGTCTACTTAGAAACTTGCCAGACAACGCGCTTTTCTTTGTTAGGGGATATAGGAGAATGGCTTTGAATATATTTTTGTACAATGTTTGAAATCAAAAGACCGCTGTCTACAAAAGAAGAAAATTTGGTAAAAATATCATATCCATCTCCTCCTTTAGCAATAAAGGAATTGATAGCTACACGATATATTTTCCCTTCCTCTAAAGGTTTCCCTTCGATAGTGATCGAAGTCAATTTATTCTCCTGGATCTGAACTTCCAGGCCCGATGCTTCCAACATTCCCTTTGGGCCTATATGACCTGAACACATATGCTCAAATATCTGTCGAACTTCTTTTCCTGTCAGATCATAGATAAAAATTGTATTGGCGAAAGGGAGTACCTGCAATACATCTCTGGGGGTTATTTTACCTTTGAGTATATCGCTTCTCATACCGCCTACATTTTGCAAAGCTATATCTACATTGGTTTCTTTTCGTATAGTATCACAAATAAAATTTCCCATAGAAGACGAATAAGGATTATTAGAATTAGGGTTCCTTTCTATATTTTCTGAAGCATTCCCTATGGGCTTCGATAGAAGTTCCTCTGTCTGGCTTAAATAGGGCTTGAGGAATTCTACTACTTCTGGGTCAGGCGCAAACTGTTTTTCAAAAGGAAGGCATCCTATTTTCAAATCTCCATCCAAAACGGGTTTTGTCAGATTGATACCAATCATCTGGTATTTCCAATCCTTGAGCTTACGATCCTCAAACGCAAGATCAAATCTTCCTACCATCATACCATAGCAGCCTGCTTGGGAAACCAAGGTTTTCCCTATCTGCAAAGGAGCTAGCATAGGAAGATGAGTGTGTCCCCCAAGGATAATATCGATTTTGGGGAAAAGTTGAGCCAGTCGAATGGCTTCTTCATGGTCTGTGTGTATGAGGGCTATAATGAAGTCACTTTTTTCTTCTAGCTTTTTTAAGATATCAGGAATAACTTTCTCTGGCTTAGCAAAAAAAAGTTCTGGATTTTTTCCGCATGTGCTAATATAGGGGGTATCCTCTGGTGTAATCCCAAAAATTCCTATTCTCATTTCCCCCAGATTTACAACGATCATAGTAGAAAAAACAGGCTCACCCGTTTTGCTATAAAAGACATTAGCGGATAAATAGGGGAATTGTGCTTTTTTGCTTTGAGCTAAAAGGTCTGCCATATTCAAATCAAATTCATGATTGCCTGCCGCCATAGCGTGATATCCCATTTTGTTCATCAAGAGAACATCAGGCTCGGCTTTCAACATATCAGAAGTAGGCTCGCCTGTATTTATATCTCCGCAGTCCAAAAGCAGAAGATGTCCTTGCTTTTTGGCAATTTCTTCTCTGATTTCCTTGATTAAAGTCATTCTAGGCGCCATTCCTCCTATTTTTTCCTGACCAACAATATCGAACGGCAGTAAACGCCCATGATTATCATTGGTATGAAGAATGGTAAGCTCTAGCTTTGATAAATTTTGCCCAGAAAGCGTAGCTATTAATAAAAAAAACAATAGAAACAATACTTTACTTCTACAACTTATCATGATATTCCTTTCTTTTTAAAGAAATAACTACTATTCAGATAAAGGTTTGCAATCAATCTGATTGATTCCATGAATCACCCAAATTTTCTCTTCGGGTTTTTGATCTATCTTCTGTTTCAGGTAGAAATACAACATTTTATTTTTTATAATACCATTTTTCTGTATCTGGTATTGATAATAGGCAACACCAGTATCTATAAGAATTCTTTTGTGTATATAGGAAAATTTCAGTATTTTTATATCGGCAAAGTGTTCTTTCAAAATTCCTGCAGCTTGTTCTGCGGCATAAGTTTGAAGCAATCCTTGTTCTGTAACACCGAAATTCAGGCGAACCCTGGCATCCATTAAAGACAACAAAGCATGATGATTTTTTTGCAACCATAAATTGCGTATATGGATAAACAGCTTTCCATTTTCCCCCAATTTGGGTAATTCTATCTCATCGTCCTTAGCGGGCTGGGCGGAAATGTTGTAAAAACAACTGCACAAAAATATTAAAAGACAAAAAAAAATTTTCATGCTATAACTCCTCTATAATTATTGTTATGGACTTTGCTCATTTATTTAATTATAGCATGTTTAAGACAAATAGGAAAAAGGTTTTATCCTATATAGAAAAGAAATTTGCAATCTTTATAAAAAAAGCTATACTAGAAAAATCAGGTTTTTGCCAATAAAAATTTTGTGATAACGTGTAAATTTCATTGATGAAACCGCAAAGCTATGAATTCAAACTATGTCGAACAAGCTAAAGAAATGCTTATGCAGAAAGCAGGCCTGGACCTTTCTTCTCAAGAAAGACTCAAAACTTTTTTGAAAATTTTTTCAGAAAAACAGAAAAAAATGAATCTGCGAGAAGATGAATTGGTCCAGCTTCTTTATCAGGATACAAAAGAATTTCAAAAAATTTTACAGGAACTGAGTGTTGGAGAAACCTATTTTTTCCGTCACTCCTCGCAATTTGAAATGTTAGGAAAATGGCTAAAAGAAAAGCTGAATAAACAAGGAGAAACTTTTTACAATTTTTGGAGCGCAGGGTGTGCAACAGGGGAAGAAGTATATTCTATAAGTATCTTATGCTACCGTCTTGGATTAGCATACTACCAAATTTTAGGAACAGACATCAATGAAAAATTTTTAGAAAAAGCAAAATCAGGAATATACTCTAGTAGCTCGTTTCGAAATGAAACTCCACAATATTTCCAAAAAGAATATTTTGAAAAAATAGATAGCAATACCTGGAAAATTTTAGATAAATTTCGCTCCAATGTTAAAATCTTTCCTCTAAACCTTGCAGAGCCATGTTATCCAGCAGAGGCTTCTCAATTGGATGTTATTTTTTGTAGAAATGTCATGCTTTATCTACACAAGCAAACGATCTCCGAATTGATGGAAAAATTTTATCATGCCCTCAAACCTGAAGGTATCTTGATTGTAAGCCCTTGCGAAAGCATGCTGGTGGATGTAAATCGTTTTAACAGACTCTTTCTTGGAAGCGTTCAATTTTATATAAAAGCAAACTTAGAAAAAAAAAGCCCTCCAGAAAAATTTGCTACTTTAGAAAAGAAGCAGACTTTTTCAGAAAAAAAAGATTTATCCCCCGAATTTCAAAATACTATTTTACCGCAAGAAGGATATACTTCTCAACAAAAAAAAATATCGCATGAAAATTGCCGTCAACTCGTTGACCAGGGACGATATATGGAAGCTGTGGAATGTGCGATTGCTATCAATGATAAAGAATGGAATTTAGAAGTTTCTTACTATGCTGCCATTGCTTATGAAAACTTAAAACTTTATTCAGAAGCACTGAAAGAACACGATACCATTCTTTCCAGAAAATCTGACTTTGTATTAAGCTATTTCGCTAAGGCAGAAATCTACCAGATTCTACAAGACGATGCAACATCAAAAGAATGCTACATGAAAGCCCAAAATACCCTCCAATCATTAGAACCTGAATCAGAAATCCCTTTGAGCGAAGGAATCAAAGCCAAATCTTTGCTAGAAATTGTACAAAAGAAGCTTTGCTAAGATTTCCCCATAGCTGTCAATTTAAGGCTAAGACTATGCTACTTATAAACGTAAACGTAAACCTAACCCTACCTAACCCTAAACGTAAATCTGAGCGGCATCGGTCCAAAAAACGATAGAAGCCTATAGATTCAGATAAAAGTCCGTTTGACAAATTTTGTATGATTCGTTATCGTTATCTTTATCATTCTCATTATCGAAATAACAGCATTTATTTGTGTTTCTCTTGATAAAGATAACGATAAGGATAAAGATAACGAATCGATTATGATGATTAAATTGTCAATCGAACCCTACATCATTTTGGACCGATGCCATCCATCTGGCACCTTTGAACCGGATATGGAAATAATGCCAGTGGAAGAGAGTCCTACGCTATCTTATTCTTTTACGGGGAGTACATGAATCGCTTTAACGACGAGCAGAACTTCGTCATTTGGTTTAAGATCCATTGATTCAAGTGATTCCGTAGTGAGTACCGATGCCATCTCGGCAGGGTCGGTAACATCGAATTTTACCAACGACATGACATCGCCTTTCTTTACCGATTTCACTTTTGCTTTGATCGCGTTTCTTGCGCCGTATTTCATTGTGCGCTCCTTTCCATATGAAAATTAAAAATCGTTGTGGATATTGATTGTCTCGTAAGTAAAAAACAATTGTAAAGAATTTTGGTAGTGAAAACCAGCACAAAATTTTTTTTAAGCAAACAAGCATGCAGTCAGAACGAAAAACGCTTGATTTTTTCTTTGCCCTACCTATAATCATACACATCGACAATTCTTGCATGTTCTAACGTCGTAAATTAGAAATTACTGGAACTTTAGAAATTTTAATTTCTGGCAGAGGTTTATAGAATGTATCGAGTAAAATCGATTGTTTTCCTATTAAATTGAGAAGCTTTCATGGAGCCCGGGTGGTTCCACGAAATGCGTTTGCCTGGTATTTCCCTCTGCTGAAAGAATCTCCTGGAGGCAGAGCGGCAATACTGCGGCTCAACCTTAAGGAGGTTTTTCATGGTTGATTATCGACCGATGTGGTCAGATTTGGGTCTCGCCCTTGAACCCCACGATGCCCTTTTGGGTGTTTTGTCCCAGGCATATCAAAAGATTTTCCTCAGTCAGCCCTCACGTCAGAAAGGCCCGTATCTTGAAGCCAGCGACATGGTTGTCGGCGAAAGCACCTGCGATGGAAAAAAGAAGGATTATGCAGTTTTATCGCCCATGCTCAAAGAATTTTTCCTGATCGACCTTCCCCATGTCAAAAGCGAAGCGGAGAAAGTGCTGCTCAAAACAGAATACCGACGCTTCGCCGACAGACTGGAAGGAAAATAAATTATGGATATATCAAAACCTATTTACCTGGATTACAATGCGACCACTCCTCTGGCACAGGAAGTGATCCAGGCCATGATGCCCTATTTGAACGAGCATTTTGGAAATCCTTCCAGTTCTCACTGGTATGGAACTCAGACCAAACAAGCCATCGAAAAAGCGAGGCAGAGCATAGCCAGACTGCTTCATTGCCAGAGCGAAGAAATAATATTTACCAGCGGAGGGAGCGAAGCGAACAACTTCGCCATCAAGGGATATGCTCTGGCCAATAGAAGCCGCGGCAATCACATCATCACGAGCCAGATCGAGCATCCCGCAGTGACGGAAGTATGCAAATATCTGGAAAAGCAAGGATTTCAAATAACTTACGTTCCGGTGGACGAGCAGGGCGTGGTACTCGTAGATGCTATCGAGAAGGCGATCATGCCTCAAACGATCCTGATTTCTGTGATGCATGCCAATAACGAAGTTGGAACCATCCAGCCTATCGCAGAGATAGCCCGGATTGCCAAAAAACATGGAATCGCCATGCACACGGATGCGGCTCAATCTGTAGGAAAGATTGCCGTTCATGTAGATGTTTTAGGCGTAGATTTGATTTCCGTGGCAGGACACAAGCTTTATGCTCCCAAAGGCGTAGGTGCTTTGTTCGTCAAAAGTGGAATTCGCCTGGAAAAATTCATGCATGGAGCATCTCATGAGGGCAACCAGCGGGCTGGAACAGAAAACGTTCTGGAAATCGCAGGGTTGGGCAAAGCCTGTGAAATAGCGGAGGAAAACCTGACGAGCAACATGAACCATGCCAGAGCCATGAGGGATCGTTTGTACGAAGGCATCCAAGAGAAAATCAAGGATGTCCGACTCAACGGCCATCCGAAGCAGCGTCTACCCAATACCCTGAGCATCAGTTTCCCAGGAATCGAGGCAAATAGCCTGCTTTCGGAGATTCAAGACCGTGTGGCGGCTTCTGCTGGAGCTGCCTGTCATGCCCATGCCGTCACAGTTTCCAGCGTACTCACCGCCATGAAAGTTCCCATGGAGTACGCTATGGGCACCATTCGCCTTTCCACAGGCCGTATGACGACAGCAGAAGAGATAGACCAGGCCGTATCTTGTATCGCTATGGCTGTCGAGAGAATGACTCCTCAGGAAAAGAAGGTTACGGTCATCGGCGGGCAGAAAGTCGCTCTCACCCATTTTACCCACGGATTGGGATGTGCCTGTAAACTCAGACCGCAACTGCTGGAACAGGTTCTTTCCCACATGCAGGTTTTTCACGATCCCAATGTTCTTGTAGGAGTCGAAACATCGGATGATGCGGCCGTCTATCGCATCGACGACAAAACCGCGCTGGTGGCGACCGTGGATTTTTTCACGCCCATCGTGGACGATCCTTACCAGTTTGGGGCCATAGCGACTGCCAATTCTCTAAGCGACATCTATGCAATGGGAGCAAGACCGATTTTTGCCTTGAGTGTAGCAGGGTTCCCTTCCCACCGTTTACCCATAGAAGTGTTGCACCAGATTCTGACAGGTTCCCATGATAAAGCAAAAGAAGCGGGGATCGGCATTATCGGGGGTCACACGGTAGACGACACGGAGCCTAAATATGGTCTGGCCGTTCTGGGAATCATAGACCCGAACAAAATCCTCAGAAATACCGGCGCAAAACCAGGCGACGCCATCATACTCACCAAGCCTATCGGCACGGGAATCATCACCACGGCTATCAAGCGTGGACTTGCCAACGATGCAATCATCGCAAAGGTAACGGCCATCATGAGTACGCTCAACTCAGCAGCAGAAGTTCTCAAAGATTTCGAGGTGCATGCCTGCACCGATATCACAGGCTTTGGCCTTCTGGGACACCTCAAATCCATGGCAAAATCGAGCGGAGTGAATGTCGAGATAATCCACCCCTTAGTTCCCATTTTGGAGAATGCTCGTGAGTTTGCAGTCGGCGGCGTGGTTCCAGGCGGGACAATTTCCAATCTCGAATTCGTTTCTCCCGTGATGGAGTGGGAAACAGGCACTCCTGAATCTGTGAAATATCTATTCGCCGATGCTCAGACTTCCGGAGGACTTATGTTCGCTTTGCCCTATCTTCAAAAAGAACCTGTGCTGACTGCCTTGCACAAATACGGGGCATCAGATTCCGTCTGCATCGGAAAATTTACGGAAGAGGGGACTGGCAAGATAAAGGTAATCCAGTCATAGGATGTGTAAGACTTTTGCCTACAGGCAAAAGTCTTTCCGTAATGTTATGGCTTTCTTTTGATTTGCAACTCTTTCCATGGAGTAGAACCGTCATTTTCCCTCGTAAATACAAACTCCATGGTTTCTCTTATCACTATTTCCGCCGTGGTATAAATTTTGCATCCTTCCAGCAAATGGCCGCCCGTGGTTTTCCCTGCACCATCGGAAATAGCGATGTGGATGTGGGAACCTTGGACGCTCAAAGTGCCACTCAAACTTACGATTTCAAAATGGCCTTTTCCGACACTACCTTCCTCCTGGTTGGCAAAACGAATTTTGTAGTCGGTCAGGCTTCCTGCGCAGGTGGCTATCCATCCTGCTTGGATATTATTCTCATTTACGAATTTTTGTAGTTCGGCATACAAATCTTGCCCCGGTTTCAGGCGTATGGCATAAGTCCTGTTTTTTTCTATACTCTGGTTACATCCTGCCAATAAAAATAGAAAAACGCATAACAAAAAATTCCACATGATTGTATCTCCTGAAAATCCAGCGATTCCTTGACTCGATTAGTTATGTTATTATCATGACACACGTATAGATATGGGTTTTATCCGAATCCTTTGTACCTAAATTAGACCTGTTACTGACTCTTTACACACTTTGCAAAAAATGTGCATTTTTATAACTCAAGATACAAAAGTAGTTATATAAAATAGAAGGCGTTGCACAAGAATCAACTTCATTATTTAGATGATAAAGATAACGATAAGGATAAAGATAACGACGATTAAGATTATGAACCGCACTGCGATTCGTTATCGTTATCTTTATCTTTATCGACTATTTTTGTTTTTCCAAATATTTGTCTATTTTTTTTATATCGAACTTTGAAATTTCCATATCTAAATGCACATTTTATCTTTATATATTGCAATAGATTATGTTTATTTTTACCAAAGTGCGTAAGAAGTCAGTCCTATACTATTCTTGTTTTTTTAGTTTTTTGCCTCTGTATTTACATTTTAACCCAGGATAGTCTTTTGTCAAGGTGATGGAGTAAAATATTCTTCACACAAATCTATATCTATATTATGCGTTGTATACTTTACCGATGCTATGGAGCAAAGACGCAGGGATTGCGCTGAAGGTCATCTTTTCCGAATAGGTGGTCATTTTCGGCGCAACCCTGCGGCTACAAATCATTGCTATGTAAGTCATTATTGCTTTAGGGATGGCTGAATGGTTTGGGAGAGTTTGTTTTTTGGCGGGGACGCAGGGATTGCGCTGGTGTTCGGCTTTTGAGAAGACACGACTTTTTCGGCGCAACCTCTGCGGCCACAGGCTATTGTCCTGTGGCTACGGGGTAAGATGTAGGAACTATGTTCCTACTACGAGGCCTCCATCTACTTTCAGGACGGTTCCTGTAATGAAGGCTGCTTCGTCGGAAGCGAGGAAGAGGTAAGCGTTGGCGATGTCTATGGGATCGCCTAGTCTTCCTAGGGGAGTATGGCTTTTCATGTCTTGCAGGACTTTTTCTGGCATGGAAGTGAGGATTTCTGTGGCTGTAAAGCCAGGGGCTACGGCATTGACTCGGATCTTGAACTTGCCTAGCTCACGAGACCAGACCTTGGTCATGCCAATGACACCAGATTTTGTGGCAACGTAGTTTGTCTGGCCAAAGTTTCCATCCACACCTACAACGGAACTGGCGTTGAGGATGACACCAGAATTTTGTTTTATCATATAGGGGGCAACGGCCTGGGTGCAATTGAATGTGCCTTTGAGATTGACAGAAATCACAAGATCAAACTCGGCTTCGGTCATTTGTTTTACGAGTACGCCGTCTTTCACTCTGACGAGCTGGCTGTCTCTTACAATGCCTGCGTTGTTGACAAGTATGTCAATGCGATTGTATTTTGCATACACGGCATCAACCCATGTCTGCACTTCCTGACGGTTGGCAACATTGACTTTGTAGAAACTGGCATCTGGGCCTAATTTTTCAGCCAATGCCTGGCCTAGGGTTTCGTTAAGATCGCAGATAACGACTTTGGCACCTTCCTGGGCGAATCTTTCTACTGTGGCTTTGCCTATACCTGCTGCTCCGCCAGTAATCAGGGCTACTTTGCCTGCTAAACGCTGGGTGTTTGTGGCTGTTGTTTTTTCTTCCATGGTCTTTTTTGTCTCCTTCTCTTCTTTTACTAAGGAAAAAGCGAGTATTGTCCTGCTGACTTTTCCATCGAATTGAGAAATAAATTCTGCTTTCATGGGAGATCCAATGACAATGCTTTCTGGCTGTTTGGGATCTACACCCATGATTCTGGCACTTACACGAGGGCCTTGCTCTAATTCTACAATCCCTGTTACGTATGGATTGTCTTTGCTAAAGCCCGATGCGTTCATAAAGCTTGGGCCTATATGCACTACTGTAAAGGAAACTAGCTTTCCTTTGCCAGATAGCTCTACCCAATCGAAATCCGTGCTATATGTCTCAGGGCATATAGCTTTGGGAGGCAGATAAAGAACCCCTGTCTTCTGACAACGGGAAGCCATAAGCTTTTTTTCTGCCATATATTGGTAAAAAGACGATGCAGTAAAGGGTCGTTTTACATTTTCAGACATACATGACTCCTTCTTTATCTACGCTCAAAAATATGAACTACGCAGGTTGTTCCCGTTGCGCCCACATTGTGCGTAAGGCCCAGGGACAAAGTGCCTTGTATCTGACGTTGTCCAGCTTCTCCACGCAATTGCCTAAAGATTTCATAGGCCTGCGCAACTCCAGAGGCTCCTACGGGATGGCCTTTGGCTTTCAGACCGCCAGAAGAATTGACAGGGATAGTGCCATTCCTGTGGAAATTGCCTTTTTTCAGAAGCTCAAAGCTTTTGCCTGGCTCGCATAGCCCCAAATCTTCTATGGCAATGAGTTCTGCTATGGTAAAGCAATCGTGAACCTCTGCCAGATGTATATCCTGGGGTTTCACTCCTGCCATTTCGTAGGCCATACTAGCTGCTTTCTGAGCGGCAGGCAAAGTGGTCAGATCAGGACGGCTGTAAAGAGGCAAGCCCGATGCCTGTCCAGTACCACTGATATAGATGGGCCGATCTGTAAATTTCTGGGCGATTTCTTCAGATACGAGCAATACGACTGCTGCTCCATCGCTAATCGGGCTGCAATCGAAAAGGCGCAGAGGCCATGCAATGATGGGATTAGCACCGTTATCATGCAAAAAATCCATTTCATTTTGCCAGGCAGGCACTGGCTTGCCTTTGCTCTGGGCTGCTTTGATCTTGGCTAGCATGATGTCTTTAACCGAAGACTGGAACTGGGCTTTGGGATTCAATACTCCATTTTCATAATTTTTGATGGCTACCTGCATAAGGTCTTCCGATTTCAGGCCATAGCGTTGCATATAGGCTGTTGCCATGCTTGCATACAGGCCAGGGAAAGTGAATCCAGCAGGCACTTCATACAGAGCATCGGCTGCAATGCCGAGTGCATCTGTTACCTGGGCTGTTGGCAAAGCTGTCATCTTTTCTACTCCGCCTACCAGAACCATATCATACATGCCAGAGGCAATCGCGAGAATGCCTTCTCTCAGGGCAACGCCTCCACTGGCACATGCGTCTTCGATTCGGGTGGCAGGGCAAGGAAGAATTCCGATGGAATCTGCCATAATCGGGGCTTGATGGGCCTGCCCTTCGAATATATCTCCAGAAAAATTTCCCAGATAAAGAGCTTCTATGTCTTTGGGATTGAATCCTTTGTCTACTTTCATATCCTGGAAAGCTTCAACGAATAAATCTCTGCCTGACTTATCAGGGAAAGCACCGAATAGGGAGATGCCTGCCCCAACAATGGCTGCTTTTCGGGAAAGGGATTTTCTTTTCATGAACTTTTCCTTAAGGGGAGTTTCCTGCGATTGTTTAGGCTTTGGCGGTTGCGTCAGGTTTACCAAAAAAAAAGGAACTCATTTCATCCCATACAGGACGATTTCTTGGATCGAACAAAAATCCTAAGTGCTGTCCGAAAACAGGTTTGTTCTTTTTTTCTTTGCTGCCTACAAGATCATAGAGAACGCTGGCTGAGTCGGGTGTCACGATCCAGTCTTCTTCTCCATAGATATTCATGACAGGGCATGTTATATTGGAAAGCACGACTTTCTTGCCATTGATGTCCATCGTTCCATGAACTAAAGAATCTTTGACAAACACTTCCTTGAAGAATTTGCGGAAGAATTCTCCTGGAATGTCAACATTGTCGTTTACCCATTTGTCAACGGCATTGGAGAACTCTATGGCTTTATCGTTCATCTGATCCATAGAGGTATAATAACGCTGCCATCGCATGATTTCATAATAGGGTTTCATGGCAACGAATGTATAGCGAATCAATTTGGCGGGAACATTCCCGAAAGTATCAATCACGCTGTCAATAGGAGACAGATACGACCAGGCACTCACAACACCGCCTTTTCTCGCTGTCATAGGAGCAGTGAGGGTTGCCAGACTGGAAATTTTGTCCTGGTGGAGTGCAGTGTAGATAACGCTTAAGACTCCGCCCATACAATGTCCTAGCATGGGAATTTTCTCAACCTTATGTTTTTCTCGGATGAAATCTACCATGCCACCAATTCCTTCTTCTATAAGCTTGTCCAGGGTAATGTGGCGATCTTCATAGGTTGGATTGCCCCAGTCTGTAAGATAAACATCATATCCCTGATGAATCAGGTATTGTACGAGGCTGCAAGAAGGAATCAGGTCTTCGATGTAATAGCGGTTGATCAAAGCATATACAATGAATACAGGGATATTTTTGGCTTTTTCTTCCACTGCTTTATAATGATAGAGTTTCCATGTTCCTTTTTGCCATACGGTTTCTTTAGGTGTCTGGCCTACCTTGACATCTTCTGGTTTTGCATAATATTCTGGCCCATATTGGGCTTTTACTTTCCAGGCATCCACGAAGCGTTCCATGTATTTTTTTACACTGTCGTCCCACTGGCCTGTAGAGGCTTTCATCATGATTTCCATAAGATGCTTGAGATCAATCTTCTGGGCATCTTTGCCGACCAGCTCCATGTCGCGAAAATATTCTGTGAGCATTCCCTGCCAGTATTCCATGAAAATCTGAGGATCGCGTTTTTGCATATCCTGAACGAATTCGGTAGAGTCTTTCATCAGTTTTTGATAGGACTGCATGAAGTTGTTAGCAGCCATATTCTGAAGCTGTCCGAGGATTTTTTTATCCCATTCCTGGAAAGCTCCAAAGGTTTTCTGGTTTAAAGTTTTTTTGTAGTCTTCGGATATCTGGTTGCTCCAGTTTTGTACAATATTGGGAGACATGGTCTGCATGTTCTCCAGCATCTTTTTCCATATTTCCCAAAAGCCTGTAAGCCCCTGCGGGTTGGTATTGAAAATATTTTTCCAAAATTCCATAGCCTGTTGCATAGGTTGCGCGGGCGTATCCATCATCTTTTTCCAAGATTCAAAAATATCCATTTTTTTCTCCTGTTGTATGTTTGCTCCCAAAAATAAAGTATCCACAACACAACGGAACCAATCATGATTGATCTGTTTTTTTTCCCATAGAATATATTTCAACCCCAGGAAGTGAGCAATCCCCATCATGGAGAGAGCCACTGTTTCAGGATTGGAAATCTTATATTCTTTTGGTTTTGCATGTAAAACTATGCTTTGTATATAGCTTTGCCATATACCATGATAGTATTCCCTGGCAAGAGGGAAATCCACAAATTCTGCTTCACGGATCAGACGATACCCATAAGGATGCAATCGTATAAAATCTAAGAAAGCCCAAAGAGATACAATATCTATTTCTATGCGAGTTCTGGCATTTTTGGCAAATTCTATGGAGTTTTGCAAAAGCTTTTCTCTAAGCTGTATGGTGGCCGCCCGAAAGACTTCTTCCTTGGAAGGAAAATGCAAATAAAATGACCCTACAGAAATGCCTGCCTTTTGAGAAATCTCGGCAACCGAGCCTTTTTGGTATCCATGCTTTCCAAAGACGTATTCTGCTGCTTTTAGAATTTTTTCTCTGGATTCATAAACCGTCTTGCCACTTCGGGAAGACTTGCATAAATCGGGATTCCATTCCTGAGGATGGAAAATCCCCTGGAGCGAAATCAGGCATAAATCACAAAGTACGCTATCTTCGATACAAATTTTTTTGTCCCAGAGAAGATATTTCATGGCAAAAAACATCTGTATTCCCAGAAGAAAATCCAGGCTGGTTTCTTGCATACAGTTTAGAGGGTATTGCCACCCCAATTTTTCCGATAAAAGGCTACGATAGTCTTCATAGAAGCTTCTAGCCATATCTTCGTATATGAATTCAGACTCTCTAAGAGCCTGGTAGTACGAAAGGTTCTCCACTACAAATTCAAAGAAAAGCACAAAATTCTTTTTAATTTTTTCTGCAAAGCTTTCTTCTCTTCCCAGACAACCGAACTTTTGATGCAAATTTTCCCTCAAAAGGAGTATGATACCTTCGAGGACATCCTGTTTATTCCTGAAATACTGATAAAAGCTCCCAATGGCTATTTGAGCTTCCTCGCAAATATCCGCAATGTTTGTATTGGCAAATCCTTTATGACTAAAAAGCTTTGCAGCAGAAAAAATAATCTTTTCCTGGGCTATTTTTCCTCGTGAAGTTTTAGCATCAAAATACAATGGAAACCCCTGAAATTTCTAATGAATTAATATGAATAATGAATCATTATTCATATTTTATGCAATTTTTTTTTCTTTGTCAAGAAAAATTTTTGTAAAGGTGAAAAATAGACCTATTCTAACGTTTTCTGTGGTCACAGTCTTATTTATAAAATGCCTATAGATAACAAAACCTGCTCTTAGCAAATTTCTCCTGTGCCAGATGAGCAGTGCTATAATAATAGCATCTGCTCCAGCAGGCGGTATTCAGCCTTATTTTTTTTATGGACTATAAATACCACAGATTCTGTTAGAGCCAGGAAAATAGATTGACAAAAGTTTATGCACCTTTTCTATTGTGCCAGTTTTGGGAGTTCACTACTTAGAAGAATATTTCTTCTTTACAAAGCATCTTACAATATGTTAAAATGTCCTTTCCGATATTTTGTTAGCATAAAATCGTAATCATCTCCCAACGTATATCTAGGAAAGGCAGAATTTGTGAAGAAATCCTTTTCCGTAAGGAATATTACTCTCAGCAAGGAAAAACTTTTTTTGATTGCAGGGCCATGTGTATTAGAAAATTCTAATATCGGTTATGAAATTGCAGCAGCATTAAAAGAAATTACGGAAGAACTCCATATTCCTTTTATTTTTAAGGCATCTTATTCTAAAGCTAACCGAACATCACAAAAAGGGTATCGTGGCCCAGGCTTAGAAGAAGGGCTTGCACAGCTTCAAAAGATTCAAAAAGAACTTGATGTGCCTGTAATCTCTGATATTCATTGCATAACAGAATTAGATGCTGCCTGTGAAGTACTGGATGTCTTGCAAATCCCCGCTTTTTTGTGCAGACAGACTTTTTTAATCGAAGCAGTGGCTCGAACAGGCAAAGCTGTAAACATAAAAAAAGGTCAGTTCCTTGCCCCCTGGGATATGAAGCATGTTGTAGAAAAAGTGACTGCCCAAGGAAACCATCGGGTGTTGGTGACAGAGCGTGGAGCCATGTTTGGCTACAACAATCTTGTTGTGGATATGAGGACGTTTCCTGTAATGTCACAAATGGATTGCCTGGTTGTTTTTGATGGAACCCATAGTACACAACTTCCAGGTGCAGGGCAAGGCGAAACTTCAGGCCAGAGAGAGATGGTTCCATATCTTGTAAAATCCTCTGTTGCAGCAGGTTGCGATGGCCTTTTCATGGAAGTTCATCCACGCCCTGAGGAATCACCAAGCGACAGAAGCTCTATCTATCCTTTGGATCAAGTGCGCAGTCTTTTAAAGACAGCATTATGTTTGTATGAAATTGTACGTTCTGATAAGAAGGAATAATTCAACCTATGAAAAAACAGAAAAAACAGCAAAAAAAAATTGTGCAACAAGAACAAAATCCTATTTCTCAAAAATATATTGATTTGTGGAATAAACACCAAAAGACTATTGTTACTTCTAGTATTGCTCTGGTTATAGTCATTGCACTTGCCTATTCTTATGTACTTTCTTTACAAGAAGCATCTCAAAAAAGTTGGGAAATGCTGAGCGATGTATGGAATATCATGACGACAGGCCATATGACTTCTTCTCATCTTAGAGTCAAAGATCTTCATGCTGATATTGCCGCTTCTGTAAAAGACGCTTTGGGCGATATCCATTCTTTGCCCGACGAAATGCAAAATGAAACAGTAAAAACACTGGATGCGCTGCCTGTGAGCAATATTCCTAATCCTTTAAAAAATAAAGTACTCAGAGAATACAATATCAAAAGAGTAGAAGAACAATTCCAGAATGCCCAGAGAACCAGTGCTGCTCCCTGGCTTGCTTATTGTCTTGCTCAGCTCTATTTTTTCAACAACCAGCCAAGACAAGCACTCTACTACTATAATCTAATCACAAGTGCTTATCCTAACCATCCTCTCCAGGCAAATCTCTTACAATTGCAAGAATGGAATACCCTGAAAGAAGAAATGGACTTGTTAGAGAAACAAAAGCCAGCAGAAAATAAAAAGCAGGAAAATACAGTAGAGAAGAGAAGAGTAGCTGTTTTCACTACCCCTAAAGGCACATTTGAAGTAGAGCTTTTTGAGCAAGAATATCCTAACAACACAGAAACTTTTATATCCCTGGCCCAAAAAGGCTGTTTTAACGGTATCAATTTTAATCAGATTTCCCAATATACACTCCATTCTGGCTGTCCTATAGGAAATGGAAAAGGCTCTTTCATTCCTAAAAAGAAAGCGGATATTAAAGACAGAATGCTACAAAGAGGTCTTCTGATTATGGACAATAGCGAAAATGAAGAAGAAATAGACAGCCGTTTCATGATTTTCAAGAAATATCCTATGGTTTCCAACCGCAAACGCTATGCTTTTGTTGGCAAGGTCATGGATAAGGGTATGCCCGTTGTAGATAGCCTTACTGCTTCTGATATTTTGCTAGATGTTTCTATTCGATAAAGCAAAAAACTATATTATATTATTATAAGGCGTATTTAATAGTTAGGGAAAGAACCACAGATAGACACAGATAAACACATGTACTCATCTGTGGTTCTCTTTTTGCTATTTCCCTAACCTGAAATTGCATCATACTGCTTGCTATCTCCTAAGGATACTATTATGTCAATATGGTTTGAGGAATCCATACCTGTTGAAAAATCTCAATTCACCAAAGTCTTGCGAGACAATCTGCCTGAATCGGATTGGGAAACTTTCGATCATTTCGCTAAACTTTTTGAACATTACTGTAATTATAAATTTCGCAATATATTAAATCAGCTTCATGGATATTATCAGCCATTCAATCCTAATACCTCTGCTCCTATCCCACTTACAGAATCAGAAGAGCAATACTATGTACACAATTTAATCAATCGTTTCAAAAGGTTTCTGGAACAAGCTCAATACCAGCAGATGAATGAGTACGATATACGAGATATTTTACGCCAATCCCAGATACATGGGATGGAAATTGGATTTCCATCAGAAAAATACCAGGAATTCCTGGTTTATTACAGAGAGCCTGTTCTGGGAACAAAATATGTCCGCAGTTGGAGGACACTATGGCTTCACAAATATCGCAGAGAAATATGGTATTATAAGCGAATTACCATCCTGGTACACCCTTTCCGCAAAAGTTCTTTGAAATTTTTCAGAAATATAGAAAATATAGGAGATGAACTACGCAGTGTTCACCTTCCGCAGCCTATCCTTTTGAAGCTTTTTCAGGATATACGTCAGGACTACCTTCCCATCATTTTCCCTGGTATTTTCTTGAAATTTTCTTTTTTGAAAAAAATCTATCTGGCTATGGTTTTTTCTGGAGCTATTGCTCTGTCTCTGGTTTTGTTTTTTCTTGGGGCATCTTCCTGGTATGGTGCTTTAGGGCTTTTGCCTCTACTTTTTTTCTTCTATACTTTTTACGAATCCGATAAAATTAAAAAACAATACTATCGAGATTTACTAAACCACTTCTATCATAAAAACGTAGGCAACAATAGTGGAGTTTTAAGCTATTTGAATGATAGGATAGCAGAAGAAACCTATAAACAAAATTTTTTGGTACTCTATGCTTTCTGGAAAAAGGCATCATGGTCTTTCCATCCTATCTCTATGCAGTCTGTGACTGCTTACATACAAAATTTCATTCTGGAATATTTTGGAATCCAGGTAAAGCTAAATTTAGAAAATGTTTTGCCAGATCTTTTAGCAGGCTTTCAAAACACGGAGCCGTCCTTGCCTCCTATGTTACATTCTTGTTTTCCCATGAGAGGCTATATAAAATATCATGTAAATCCTGGATCTAAGGAATGCGATCTGGAGGAAACTAGCATTCCGTTGCTTCAAAGTGGAATGGTTCATATTGCACCAGGAACGGAATACGCAGAAAAAAAAGCCTTTTATAGCGAAAAATTTTTACTTCATATTCAGGATGAACAAGGATTAAAATTTTCTCATGAACCAGGTTCTGCTGTACGATGGATTATGGATAAACCTTTACGAACAAAGCTTCTGGAGGATATTTCTTCGGAAAGCGATTTTCTCAGTGTGTCTCAGGAAAGCCTGGATCGTTTGCCTTTACAGGGGATTGGGAAAGTAATCCTGGGTGAAAGACAATTGGAGTTTCGCTACCATCGTAAGAGAGAGGAAAATAGGTTGTCCCTGGATGCAGGGTTGAGGTACAGACATAGCGTTTGCCATGAAAGCCAGGTTTTGGTACGCCCCAGACTTCCCTTCTTTTCCCTTGCTCAGGAATGTGTACAAGGAACGGATTGTATAGAAATCCCAGAAAATATAGTATTTCCAGAAACTGGGCTTGTAAAATTCTGCGATTCTGATCGTTTTTGGATTGTTCCCTACAGAATAGAGAATAAGGAGGGTAAAGATTTTTTAAGTCTTACCCAAAAGACAAAAGAACCATTTTCTGAAAAAACGAATATTTTTCTTACTCCTCCCGTTGCTAAGCTAAAATATACAGTGAAAAAAAATACGTGGTTGCTTCCTCTGCAAGACAATGAGTACTTCAGCAAGCGAGGGACATTGATTCTGTCTCCTGATACAGAGCAGGAAGAAAGAATTTTTTTCCAGGGCGAAACCTTACGTATTCGATTGAGTTCACCCTTACTTTTTACACACAGGAGAGGGACTCTTGTTTCTATAAAAGGTATGACGCTCAAGAGCAAGCTGACTCATAAAGCCTATAGAAGATCAGAATTCATTACCATACAAGGTTTTCCAGAAGATATTGTTTCAGGAGAAATTATGCTTGATCCTGGGGAAGAGATTCAGGAAATCCATAGCTTTAGCATTGCAGAAAAATATTTTGAGCTAACAACTCCGACACGTTTCCGTCATCCTGAAGGCAGCCAGGTTTGGGAAGCCAAGCTAGAGAGTCCTTTGCGCTATGAAGCATTGCAGGGAAGCCATCTTATAACAGTGGAAGATGCCTCTTCTTTTCCTCTTGCAGGGACTTTAGAAATAAACTTCCATAGCATGGGAGGCGTAAAAGAAGTATTCCCCTTCATGAGAACTCAATGCAGCAATACGCTGATCCTCAAGAGCCAGGCAAAAGAGATTCTGAAAAAAGATTCTCCTGTTATTATTACCGCAGTAGAGGTTGCGACAGACTGCGCTTTTTACTATCATGATAAAAGAATCAAAGCAGATTTTTCTTGTGTGCCGTCTTTTCCAAACGAAGGAACCATCATCCTCGAACCAGGAAGCCAGAGAGAAGAAACCATCGTATTTCAGAGGCATCCTAACAGGATTTACTTCCATAAGCCTATAGAATATTTTCATAGTGCTGGGACAGTGATGGATTTTTCGAATTATATGCAATGCGAGACAAAAGAGGAAATACAAATAAATCAGGATAAAGTGTATATTGATATACAGCCTTTGCTTCCTGAGCGTGGCGTGCTTTTTTTTCATGATAAAGGGCAGAAAGATTGTATGTGGTATAGGAAGCTTCCAGGCCGCATTATGCTCCATGAGCCATGCCATTATCATCATTCCAAAGGAAGCGAAATCGTCTTTCCTTCTATTTCTAAAAATGTCACTCTGGCTATGGAAATCGAAAAAGGGGATCAAAGAATCAAGATCAACAATGCCCAGGAATTGCCCAAAAAAGGAAAGATTAAAATCGAAGGTATATTATTCCATGAAATTCTTGTAGAATATACAAGAGAAGAGGATATGCTCTATTTAAAAGAGCCTATACCCCATAATTTTTCTATTCATGCAACTATCAGTATACCTGAAGTCTATCTCAATACACATCTATCCCCTGGGATGGAATATTTAGAAATTTCGGATGCGTCTTTTCTACCAGAGTCAGGCGAACTCTGCCTGGAAGCATCCAGCAGGTATGAAGAAAAGATAACCTACCAATACCTCCCTGCTATATTATGGATGGACAAGGCCTTTCCAAAAGGCTATGAGCCAGGGACAATCGTCCAGTCTCCTGAACTGGAAGCCAAAGGAACAGGAAGTATGGATTCTATTTCCCTGGAGGAATCCGTAGAGCAATTGAAGAAATCCATAGAATCTTTATACCAGCAAAAAGACGAAAAAAAGGCCAAAGTTCTTATGGATATGAGCATCACTCAGCAATTTTTAAAATTTTGAAAAAATTGCTTGTGCCATCTTCTTATATTGCAAGTTTTTTTTTCCACGAAAAACACGAAATACTTCATAGAAAAATCCTTTCGTTTTCGTGCCTTTCGTGTTTTTCGTGGACAAAAACTTGATCCGTCTTTTTCTCTTTGCGGATGTTCCAGAAGCCGCCACGGTAGACACAATCGGAGCCCTCCTGGTTACAAGGGTCTACCTGTTCTTCCCCTTTGTAATTAGCATACTTATCTTCACACCATTCCCATACATTTCCACTCATATCACATAAACCAAATCCATTGGGTTTTAGACTCCCTACTGGAGCTATATATTTATAGCCATCTTCTGCGCAACCACTATTCGCATACTGCCCCATCTCACTCTCTGACTCGCCCCAATAGAATCTTGTTGTTGTCCCTGCTCTGCACGCATACTCCCACTGCACTTCTGTTGGCAGCCCGAATTCGCTTCCCATTTTCGGCAGCATCTTTTGCTTTATGTCATCCCACGAGATATACGCTGCTGCATGCCTATCGTTATTCTCCATATAGCTTTGACCACTCCACGGGCTTTCTCCTGTCACTGCTCTCCACTGCCCCTGCGTTATCTCTGTCTTCTGCATGTAGTATGCCTTACTTATCCTTACTTTATGTCGGGTTTCGCCTGACTGTTTATCTTTCTCTCCTTCTGGTGAGCCTCTCCAGAATTTTCCTGGGGGGATCAGCGTAAACTCAAATACCGCTCCGCTTTTGCTTATGCTTCTTTCTTCTGCCATTCCCTTTTGCTCTGCATACCATTTCTTATACGCTTTTGCCAGCCTGCTTTGCTCCTCGCTGTTCTTTCTTGTCCACGTGTCCACCGTGAAGTCCACATACTCCCCTTTCCAACACTCCTGCCATTCCCCTGCGTTCCATCCTTCGGGGTGCTGGTACACGGGCTTTCGGTTCATCTCTTCTTCCACCCACACCAGGTCGTTTTGTACTATAGTGGTCATGGATTGCAGGTAGACGATGACAATGCAGATGAGGAAGATGAAAAAGATGAAGCTATCCTGGCCTACGACAATGAATTCATACGAGACGATGATATAGGAAATTATATCCAGAAAATGAGCAAAAGAGGCGTGGATATTGTCTTTATCATGGATTCGTGCTATTCGGGAACAGGGATGAAGTCGTTCAATATCAATGCAAATCCTGCTAAACCCTATTTCCGTCCCAAATACTGTTATAAACCAGAGTGGCTGCAAAGATATCAGACAAGGCAAGATCGTCTAAGCGTGCAGCAAAAATCGACAAGGAGTATGCAGATTGTCAAAAGGATTATAGAAAACAACGAATCCGAGAAGCCAACAGCAGGAGAAGACATCTTCCTGGAGGCGGAAGAAAGCACTCCAGCATGTTACAGCAGGAAAGAAAAAGAAGGAACCATGCCCATAGGAAGCTATCCTGAAGGCATTTCGCAATATGGTTGTATGGATATGGCAGGAAACGCAGCCGAATGGTGCGAAGATTGGGCGAACGAAGT
Organism: uncultured bacterium; assembly: GCA_938003875.1. Taxonomy (GTDB): domain Bacteria; phylum Planctomycetota; class Uabimicrobiia; order Uabimicrobiales; family JABWCH01; genus JABWCH01. The sequence goes on along the minus strand of CALKWO010000198.1, from coordinate 2,912 downwards.
CCTGAAGCTGGAAAAAGTCCTGCGCGGAGGCTCCTGGCTCAGCCCTGCCAAAGCCATCAAGGTGACAGTGCAAAGAAAACAAAACTACGCCATTGGCCTGAATTTCACTGGGTTTAGAACCGTGGTGAATATATTCTGCAAGCAGGAATAATCAAGCTGACTTTTTAAAGGGTATTTCCCAAAGACGCAGGGATTGCGCTGGCGTTTGGCTTTTGAGCAGACATGACTTTTTCGGCGCAACCCTGCGGCTACAATCTGTTGTAAGACAAAATTTTAAAACTTAACACTTATGATGCTCACGTCTACAACCTTTAAGCCTGTTACAATAGATTTTTAATAATTCATTTTAAAATGAGCAAACTATAAGTAATAGCTTCTACTAAAAAAGCATCAGGATTTATTTTTCCTTTTTGAGAAGATTGTCAAGATACACTTCTATTTCTTTGATATCTTTTGCCATACGGATAATTTGTTGCAGAGATACTAAATTTTTTTTATCTTTTATTTCTTTGACTTTTTCTAAAAGATAGAGTGCTTTTTCCGGGAACTTCATTTCTAATGCTAATAGAGCCATCTCTTCTTCTCTGGCTTTTCGCTCTTCTTCTCTGGCTTTTCGTTCTTCTTCTCTGGCTTTTCGTTCTTCTTCTTTGGCTTTCCGCTCTTCTTCTTTGGCTTTCCGCTCTTCTAAAAGTTGCTGTTCCAATTTTTCTCGTGTTTTTCTTTCTTCTCGATAAATTTTTCTTTCTTCTTCACGAGCCTTGCTTACCATATCCATGACAAATTCTTCTATGGCGGGGAATTCCATTAATTCCTGATAAAAATGGCTTTTGTTCAGTTCCATCATATTCAATGCCTCCTCTAATGGTGTTCCTTTTCTGCTTAGAATGATGACGCTAAGAAGTCTCAATGTTTCGTCTTTCTGGATAGCCTGTCTGAGTTTCTCTGTATAGTTGCCCTTGTCTATTTTCAAGAGAAAAGGCAGTATAGCAGGGCATTCGAAGATTTTTTCCTTTTCTTGGAGTCCTACCAGAGGAAACGAAAACTGACAAACCAGATTCCCTGATTCTACCTTATAGATTTCTTCCTGGAAGCTGACTGTATCATCCAATACCACTCCTATGGAAAGAACATTGGCTTTGTGGTGTCTTGTCAGAAAAGCATTGTGCAAAAACACTTCTCTGGCTATGTTACTGTCGTAATTGTCAAAGGCTTCAACATTTATGATATACTTCTTATCGTTACGCCAGGCTATATAATCCACATCGTCTATTGTCCATTCTATGGCAATATTTTCTTTCTGGCTTATATCCAGCTCTATGCTGCTAAAGAAGCTCTGGCTTTCTCCCAAAACAAACTTCAGAATTTCTCTGGGATACTTCCTGGCTATCAGTTTGAATATCTTATCCCAGGTCTGATGCCTTTTATTCTCTGGCATACTTTCTCCTCATTTATAACTATACTTTCTTTTGCCGTTTCTTGTTTGCCATTTTAGCTTACCCTGCTTTTTTTGTCAAGTTGCGATTTTAGAGCGGAGAAAGGAAAGATTTTTTTGAAAAGAAAAGAGGATAGCCCTTGTCATAGGAAATGCAGCCTATGAATACGATGCCCTGGAAAATACCGTAAACGATGCGGATGATATTGCGGTGATGCTGAAAAAATTTGGATTCGAGGTGATATTGAAAAAAAATTGCACCAAAAGACAGATGAAAGATGCAATAGATGCCTTCGGAGAAAAGCTGGATAAAGAAAGCATAGGACTTTTCTACTATTCAGGGCATGGAGCGCAGATATTGGGAGAAAACTATCTGATCCCTATCCAGCACGATATCCGTCTGGAAACCGATGTAGAATTTGAAGCCATATCAGCCAACAAGATATTGAGAACGACCTGTTCACAAAATATTTGCTGAAATATATGCCATCAAAAAAAAACCTCTTTAGCATACTCACCCAGGTAAACAAAAAAGTGCAAAGAGAAAGCCAGAGCAAACAGCATCCGTTTCTTTACAGTGGATTAACAGAAGAGTTCTACTTCAGCACCCCCAGTGTCCCGCATCCAACGCCAGGGCCAGACCAAAATTATTTCAATCTGGAAGATTTGGAAAAGAGGATAAAATCCCAACTTGACAAAAAAAACAGGGTAGGCTAAAATGGCAAACAAAAAGCAGCAAAAGAGAGTATAGTTAGTTTGACAATGTTAAATTCCACATAAATGCAAACTCCTGAAATCTCCAAAGCGGTAAAAGATCTGAAGAAATTTTCCTACGATGACAGACAACGGGCTATCTATGATTCCAGAATCATGGCGATCAGAAACGCCACTACCCTCTGGGCTGGCACTTTGGACTTGAGGTATTCTCTCAGGCTTTCCATAGGATAGGCTGTTTCTTTGGGGTTGGCAGGGTCTGCGTCGTGTGTCATGAAATACAGGTTTTGCGCTGTGTCTGGGCCACCATGCCCTGAGAAGCAAAAATAGAATACGCCCTGGTACGTCACCTCTTTTGCCACTTCTTGCAGCACGCTTTCTATTTTTGCTTTGGTTGCCTCTTTGTCTGTTAGCATGATGATTTGCTTTTCTGGCAAACCCAGGCTCAGAAAGTATCTGCACATAGACACAGCATCGTTCACAGCGCACTTGAGATTGGCTATGGCTGGATCGTTCTTGTATTCATTGATTCCGACTACCACTGCCCAGCTTTGCGCTGCATTCACCGAGGCATTTTCTCTTGGGCCTTTCTCGGCCCCTCTTTTTACGAAATCAGGCAAAGCGGGTAGGGAAGAGCTGCTATGGGTGCTTACTATTCCTTTTATCTTTCTCAAAAAATCTCTGCTGAAATTAGCATTTCTCAACCTCAGATTTGAGAAGATTGTCAAGATACACTTCTATTTCTTTGATATCTTTTGCCATACGG
>CALKWO010000197.1 GCA_938003875.1 uncultured bacterium | reverse complement strand
TTATTTATTTATCCGCTATTTTTTATTACCATAACGTTCTAACTGATTCTCTATGGAAATCATTCTTCTTTCAAGCTGGCTAAGTTTATCTTCTGGTTGCGACTTTTTTGGAAATAGAACAGTTGAAAAATCCATCCCAAAAAAAGAATACATCTTCTGCAAGTCTTGCACAGTTGGCGTAGACTGCCCCTTTTCCCATTTACACACCAAACTAGGATGAACTTCTAATTTTTCAGAAAATTTTATTTGAGACAACCCCAATTCTAGCCTGGACAGCTTAATAAATTTACCTAATTCCGTCATTCTTCCTCCTGTTTTTTTATAAAATGTCTCTAGCATTTCCTCAAATTATATCTTTCTGTACTTTAGCAATAAATTTCTTATTGTATGATATTTTTTTCCATTGACAATTTGAAAATAAAGATATATATTTATTTTTATTCAATTAATTGAATTTAATTCATTTTTTTTTAACTATATTTAGATGATAAGTATGTATAACAAGCTGCATATAGATATCTATACGCAGCTTTCCATTTTTTTTTACAGTCTACATAACCCAAATTTTAGGAGAAAGCTATGTATGAATTAGCAACTATATCTTTTAAGGAAACACAAGGATTTTTGAGTGTCCGAGATATTCAAAGTAAAGAAATTTATGTTTCACCCAAAAGCATTTGCGAAATATTTGAAATTGTTTGGGCTGGCCAGCAACAAAAACTTTCTGCTAATTCTGAAAGATGGCATTATCGTACCATTACGGTAATCCTTCCAGGAGATAAGCAGCAACGCAATATTGCCGTTATCCCAGACCGTAAAGTACGTACATGGATTTGCGGCATCAATTCAGAAAAGGTAAAACCTGAAGTACGGCCTCAACTGGAAGCCTTTCAGGAAGAATGTGATCAAGTTCTCTATGATTATTGGACAAAAGGCGTTTCTGTCAATCCACGGCATGAATTTTTAGCGTCAGAAGACGCTAAAGAATGGATTGGCAATGTTATTGGTACTGCTGTGGAAAAAGCTATTGCCCATGTTTCTACAGCACTTATGGAGACTACAGTGCTATCTATCGTAGCATCAATTCGGCAGGAAAACAAACAAATGATGTCAGATATAGTAAAAACGACTTTAGCGGAGATTCGCTCTGAAGATGCTGTCTATCTTGCTGCAAAAAAATGGGATATCATTGAACGAATGAATGCTACTTGTTCCTTGCCAGAAGAGCAATTGATTTCATCGCAGCAGGCTATTCTCAATATGCTACTTCCTGGAACAAAAAGCTCATCTTGGAAAGAAAAAGGACTGACGCATGCATCAGAATTTTTATACGAAAAATCTTTGCAAGGATATAAATGGAATTATAAAACTTTAGAAGGAGCAGCAGGGCAACTTACAAAAACAGCCAAAAAAATTTGGCAAAAGGATAATTACGAAGCATTTAAAGAAATGATAACTTTAAAATCAGGTAGAACAGTAGACGCTTATGTATTTGAAATCCGCTATGCAGAAGAAGCATTTAAGCAGATGGAAAGCGATGGAAAATTTTATAAAGACAATCAATAGCGCAATTTTAGAAACGAGCGGTATCAGATTGTTATCATTTTATCATAAAAAGCAGCGGACTGAAAAAAGGTGGCTAAAACAGCTTTTATCTAGTAGGTTTGTCTAAAAACTAAGGCAACTATTAACACCACGGAGAAGGTAGAATATACTTGAAGTATACCTGAATGCCGATATCAACATTCAGGTAGATTAACTATAAATACATTAGTAGGTTATATTCGAAGTATCGACTATTCCCTTCCAATACAAAGCACAAGCTTTGCCTTATCTCAAAATGACATGCCATCATTCCAATATGTTCAGGCTACTTACTTACTCGGCACTCTAGTTGCTCCCACCCTTCACTTTCGTGCTTGGAGGCAGTGCCTTATACCCCACGCAATGGACTATTGGTTACCCAATCGAACTGTGGTATCGCTACGTATCTGAATTAAGCAATTGATACAACGGAATTTTCATCCGCTAGATTGAATCCTTATCGGCCGCTACTGTCTTCCTGGACGCACAGAAAAAACTCGGAAACCGAAGCTGAAGCTGCAGTCTTGCCAATACTCTCTGTCTTGGTGAAAGCCGAAGGCCCTGTGTGCAGACGAAAAACCCTTTATTTTTCCACTCCATACCCATAAATAGTCTCTAGGAGACACAAAAACTTGGTCTATGTTACACTTACTTTTGTCTTTTTCGTATATCCCTGGCAGCTCTTTCCTGGTTGGCATTCGCCACCCTGTCCCGTATTTCGAAGAATCTATGCTCTCTACCCATGTCCTGGCCTCCTCCCAGTTCGTGTCTTTGTCTAGCCCAACTAGCCATTGCAGTTTAGTTTTGGTATCCAGGATGATCCCTGTTTTCATCACCCAGTACCTTCTATCGCTTGATTTCGAAACTCCCCCCAGTCGTTGAAATTCCTCTTCCTCTTTTTGTATCCTTTCTTTTTCCTCTTCTTCCCTCTTCCTTTCCATGACTTGGGGTATAAACTGATCTACGTAGTACTCGATTTTTTGGGAGTCAGTCCTTCTGTTTTGCTCATATTCCTGCTTTACTTTTTTTTGTATCCTTTCTTTTTCCTCTTCTTTCCTCTTCCTTTCCATGACTTGGGGTATAAACTGATCTACGTAGTACTCGATTTTT
>CALKWO010000196.1 GCA_938003875.1 uncultured bacterium | reverse complement strand
AATTTGTCAAACGGACTTTTATCTGAATCTATAGGCTTCTATCGTTTTTTGGACCCCAGTTACGCCCATCATCAATGTACTTTGAAATATACAATATCCACTGTTTTGGCTTCTTCTTTATACGCGGACATTCTGGTTAGGGAAGGTGCCTGATGTTCTGGGAGTCTCTCATGGGCTGCTACAGTCAGTCTGCCTTGTCCATCCCATGCTGGCCTTTGTCCTGTAATCCAGAGATATTGCGCATCTTTTGAAACTTTCATGATTTCCAGGATTTGTTTTTTTGCATCTTCTATGGTTGCTGGAATATTTTGTAAACCAGAAGCTATAGCCAGTTGCTTTAGAGCGTCAAAGGTGGTTTTTCCACTGGGGGGCTTTAAAACAGCATTATATTCTTTGACTTTTCCTGTAAAATCGCAGCGTGTTCCTGGAGTTTCCAGGTACATGCTTCCTGGCAAAACAGCATCGGCAAAGCGTACTGTTTGAGTATAGCCTGTTTCCATAATACCAAGGAATTCTAGCCCTTGGAAATAGCGGCTGACAGTAGTATCATGCATGGGATTTTCTCCCAGGATGAAAGCACCTTTGAGTTTTCCCTGAGAAAGCGATTCGTTCCATTTTTCATAATTCTTTGGTTCCAATCCCAGTAAGGAAATTCCAGAAAGATTGGCAAACGAGGTAGGGAAAAGCAATTCTGTATGTATGCCTTTCATCCGCAATAAAAGACTAAAGTTAGCCAGAGTTTTCATATCTCCTGGTGCTCTGTCGTTCATTCTGTCTGGGCTATGGATAAAAACGATTTTTCGAGCCTGGGCAATCATCCTGGCAGCCTGGAGGATTTTATTCTTTTCTACGCCTGTTTGGGTTTCCAGAGCTTCTGCTCGATAATCAAAGCTATCTTCCAGGAATTCTTTGCCTCCTGGATAGAGTGCAATGGTCTCTCTGGATAAGAAATTACTATCCAGGAGTTCCTGAATTATGGCATTCCAAAGTAAAGTAGACGAGCCTCTCATTGGGTCGAGATGAACTTTAGCAAAATTGCTCAAAGAATTGGTAACAGAAGAGCAATGGATGAGGCTGGCTTTATTTTTTTGTATGGCTTCTATAACAGCAATGCTGAGTATCAGATTGTCTCTTTCCAAATCCACATTGTTGCAGACAATAAGATCTGCTGTTTGCAGGGATTCTATGCCTGCTGTAGAGCCTGTAAAGCCAAGATTTTCATCCAGAATATGAGGGGCGATCTTGTTTACCGTCAGAGAAAGGCTGCCTGCGTTGTCGGTTTTGAACCCTTCCTTTGCAATACGTGCCAGGAGATAAAGCTCTTCATTCGTGGATTCAGGAGAAGCGAAAACCGCTATAGACTCAGGCCCATATTTTTGCGCAATCTTTTGTAAAGAATCGAAAATAAAGCCACAGGTTTCCTCCCAGGAGCTTTCTTTCAACTGTCCTTTGTTCATAATCATAGGACTGGTAATCCTGGCCTGCTTTAGAAAAATCTCGTAGCCAAACCGTCCAAAGCGACAGAGGTACTCGCCTGGAGTTTCTGAAGATTCTATGAAATAGCGATCTTCCGCTATGGAATGAACCATAACAGGGCATCCTAAAGAGCAAAAAGCACAAAAAGTGGGCATCTGGGTTCTTGGTAAATCTGCTCTTCCAGGAAAGGGAAATTTTACGGACAATGCCCCTGTAGGGCACGAATCTACGCAGTTGCCACAGCTTATGCAATTTGTCAGAGCAAGAGGATCATTCATTGCAGGACGAACTTCTGTCTTGAACCCTCTGTTGATAAGCCCTAGAGCAGATGTATGAAGAACTTTGGAGCATGTGCGGGCACATCGTGCGCACAGAATGCATTTATTGGAATCATAGACAATATAAGGATGGCGATCATCCACCTTTTGTTTTCTTGTATATCCGACAAAACGTTGGATGTCTACATTGTACTCTGTGGCATACTGTCGAAGAAGGCATTCCTGGGAGGCCATACATCCACAAGAAAGACATCGGCTGCATTCATGCTCAGCGTCCTCTTCCTCATATCCATGCGTTACTTCTTTAAAGTTCAAGGCTCTTTCCGATACCTCTAAGTCATAAAGATTATGGCGAGGGCTTTCTTTGATATCTCCTAGTTCATTGCGAGTAGGGCATCCAAAAAGCTCTTTGGTAGATACTATCTCTTCCACAACGCTCTCTTTGCCCAAATAATTTTCGATTGCCTTTGCTGCTTTCCCGCCATCGGAAATCGCATCAATCACGACTGTAGGACCATCGTCTGCACCATCTCCACCAGCAAAAATTCCTTTTATGCTGGTCGCCATTGTCTTCGTGTCTATGGCGTAAGTTCCCCATCGTGTCTGGTTAATATCTTCTTTTGCTTTGGTAAGATTTTTCAAAAGAGGCTGCTGTCCAATAGCGGTAATAACCATATCGCATGGCAGATCGAATTCCGAGCCTTCCTGGGGAATTGGTCTTTTCCTTCCAGAGGAATCTGCCTCAGACAGAATCATGCGGATACAGCGTAGTGCTTTTAGAGATCCATCCTCTTTTTTTAGCACACCAACGGGTGCTGCCAGTTCCATGATTTCGATCTTTTCATTCAGGCATTCCTGTATTTCCATGGGATCGGCAGGCATCTCTGCTTTGGTTCTGCGGTAAAGGATGATTACTTTCTCCGCTCCTAAACGCCAGGAAACACGAGCGGCATCCATCGCTGTATTACCACCACCGACAACGACAACGGTTCCCTGGACAGGAGAAGGATCGTCTGTTTTGTCTCTTAAAAAATTTACGCCAAGATAGATGCCTTTTGTATCGTCTTCTCCTGGAACGCGCATTTTATTGGATGCCCAGGCACCAGCAGCGATATAGGTTGCATCGAAGTTTTTTTGCAATTCTTCGAGAGAAATATGTTCCCCTATCCTTGTGTTGGTTTGCAGATGGGCATGGCTCGCTCTGAGTATATAATCAATCTCTCTATCCAGGATATGCTTGGGCAGACGATATTCTGGTATTCCATAGCGTAGCATTCCTCCCGCTTTAGGCATGGATTCATATACAGTGACATCGTGACCCTGTAATCCGAGATAATAGGCTGCTGTCAGACCAGAAGGGCCAGCACCTACTATGGCTACTTTTTTCCCTGTAGAAGGATTGCGGGGCGGAAGTGCATCGTACACAAAAGGCTTATCCGTAAGGTACCTCTTTAGATTATTGATAGCCACTGGCTCTTCTATTTCTTTTCTGCGACAGACACTCTCGCATTTACGAACACAAACTCTTCCACAAATGGCAGGGAAAGGATTTGTCGTCCGAATCAAGTCTACTGCTTCTTTATAGCGACCCATAGCAGCCAGAGCAATATAGCCTTGCACGTCAACATGAGCAGGGCAGGCAATCTGGCAAGGAGAGATACAATCGGCATAATGATTGGATAGTAAAAGCTCCAGAGCAGAGCGTCTGGCCTGGAAGATGCGTTCGTTTTTCGTTGTGACTTCCATATTCGGGGATACACGGGTAGCACAGGAAGGAACCAGATTTGGCTTACCTTTGACTTCAACAACGCATAGAAAACAAGAACCATAGGGTTCTAATTCTGGGGAATAGCAAAGAGTAGGGATTCTATCGAGATTCTGCCCATGAACGACTTCTAATATAGTTTGTTCAGGAGAAGCCTGAACTTCTTTTCCATTGATTTTCAAGGATATTTTTTGCATATTTTTCCCTGTTACTAAACTTTTGTGGATTGAAGAGTAGTTTAGGATATCCCAGGGATTTTTCCCTGGGAGAAGACCAACAATATCATTCTATTGTTTTTTACCAGAACAATACATTGCCAGAACACTTAGGGCTATTCCCAAGAATAAGCATGTATTTGGCTCAGGAATAGGAATGGGATCAGGGCCTGTGACAACAAGGGCGATAGGGGTATTTCCAGCACCATATCCGCCATATACCATGAAATCCATGACTGTACCTGCTGTTATGGTCTGCGTCAGATCAAATGAACCAGCGTCTGAAGCACTCCATAGCATAGTAGACACTTTTCTAACTGCTACAGACATAATTCCACCATGCCCTGCGAAAAATTGCCCAACAAAGTTGTATGTCCCGTCTATAGGTGCTGTGAAACGAACCACCGAAGCCTGATATGCTGGCCCTGGATGAAGTGTAAGCTGTCCAGGGGCAACTCCATATTCTGTGGTCGTTCTGTTATTATATGCTATTGCTGGTGTTGAGTCAGCGGAAAGCCCTGGTGTATACCATTGCAGCCAAAAAGAAGAAGCGGTAGTTGTATACAGGCTAAAGGTATTTATGTTCAAATCAGGACTCATATATCCATAAGACCAGACTCCATTCGGATTGCTGGCAAGGCTATAGTCCGTTATAACATTGTATGTGGCTGCACAAACAATGCTATTCATCAAAACAAAGCAAAGGATAACCAGATAAAATTGTTTCCTCATATAGTCCCCTTTCTTTCCAGGAAAACGTTTATCATTGTAAGGGATTCATATAATAAAATTCTAAGCTCAATACCAGACAGGCAAAGAAGATAACCCAGGGCATAATCAAAAAACCATATTTTGCAAACTGCTTATAGGCGATCACGATTCCTTTGTCTTTTAGAATACTGCTCCACATGATTCCTGCTAAAGCACCGATCAGCGTAAGGTTATTTCCCAAATTACTTCCCAGAATCAAGGCAAACATACTGGCTTTTTGTAAAATAGGGGAATCTACCACAAAACAAGAACTCTGCGTAATCTGCGTAAAAAGAATCGTCATGGGCTGGTTGTTCATCAGATTCGAGACAAAAGAAGAAAGATAGCCCATCAGAAAAACGCTGCTGAAAATATCTCTGGATAAAGCAGAAATAATCGTTGCGAAGCGATCTACCCATCCATAAAAACAAAGGGATTCCACCATGATGAACATCCCTAATACAAAAGGGATGATTTTCCATGGCATACGGCCTATCACAGCGAAGAATGTATAAACGTCAGGCTTTGTTTTTGTATGAAAGACGTTCCACACATCCTTTGTTATATCTCTACACATCATCACGACACAGCTTGCAAGACATATTTTCCATATATCCAGTTGAAGCCAATGAGATAGGCTTAAAAAAACCAGACAAAGACCCAAACATACAAGAGAAAAAATTGCCCCCTTCCTATCCTTCAAGGCTGATTCTGGTGCAATTTCTGGTATTTCGATGGTCTTGGGAATCTGTTTATAAAATACAATCCATAAAAGCCCCAGGCATGTAGCCCCTGCTGCCAGAGTAGGCAAAAGCATCCATGCGGAATACTCAACAAAAGAAAGCTTATATGCCTGTGCGACAATAATATTAGTAGGATCACCAATATAAAGGGCTGTACTCCATATATTGGCGGCAAAAAATTGCCCAATCAGATAAGGCAAAGGATTTGTCTTGGTATATCTTGTAAAATAGCAAATCAAAGGTGTCAATGTTAGTGTGACAATATCGTTAGAGGTAAACATTGTCAGGACACTACTTAAAATGAAAAAGTATAAAAAAAGTTTTCTTCCTGAATTTCCAGCGGCCTTTGTTGTATATAACGCAAGATAAGCAAATAACCCTGTTATATCCATAGAAATACAGACGTATGCCAGGGCATTAAAAAGAATGATGATAGCATAAGGTTTTATGCTATCATTTCCAATAATTCCCTTCAAAAGAATCTTTTCTCCGATGGCACCACTGAAATACAAAAGAGCTACCCCTAACAAAGGGGCAATCCCATAGTCTATCGTAAAAAAAATGTTACGAAAAGGAATCTTGATTTTAGGCTGTTGGATCACCAAATAAATAACAAAAGCAAACACAAAAAGTGGTATGAAGCTCATAAAAAAGGTGCTTCTGTAAACAATACAAAAGCTAGCTACTCCTAAAGTTTTGAAAAAAACAACAACACATAATTATTTTAGCGTTATTTTTTTCTTAAATCAATAGCAAATCACCGTTTTTCTTTTGCTCAGTTTTTTCAGAGCTAGTGTGCGACTTTTGTTGTTTTGACCACAGCGAGAAATTCTGTAAAATTCAGGGCTTGTAAAGATTTCTGGACAGTTTCCCTGGTTTCGAAGGTTTTGGCAATATCAGAAATGATTTCTATCTGGCTCTGGTTGTCTTGTCTTGGGGTCAAAATCAAAAAGATAAGATGAGACAACTCGCCATCAGGGCTGTTGAAGTCAATACCCCCTTCTGATTTTCCTACAGCAACAACAGGTTTGGTAAGACCTTCTACCCTAACATGAGGAATGGCGACTCCATTTTCCAAGCCTGTTGGCATAGTATCTTCTCTATCCAGAAGTTCTTGTATGATTTTTTTGATACTCTCAGAAGAAAGACCAGGTAAAATATTGACCAGCTCAGGAATTGCCTCTTCCAGAGTATGGGATTTCATAGAAAGAATAAAATTTTTAGAAGACAGATGAGCAGTAAAACGCTGTTTTTTAGAAAGTTTCAAGGCACCCTGGATGCCTGGGCCACTTGTCATAGATGTGACAATAGACATAACCAGAAGGCTGACAAATAATACCTCGTTGATCAGATTCATTTGCAATGCCACTAAGGCTAGTATAATTGCCATTGCTCCGCGTGCATTCATCGCAAAAGCAACTGCCCAAGATTCTCGTGAAGGCATTCTGAATATTTTTCCGCCCAACATGCAGCCCGCAATCTTTCCAAAAAAAGCTATAGCGATGATGATGGATGTTAAAACTAAATCAAAATGCTTTACAAAATGGATTCCTAACCCTATGCTTCCAAAAAACAAAGGTGTAAAAAAGGAAGAAACGAATTCATGGATGATGGTTCTTGTATGCTCTTTCAGATGATGGGAGTCGCCTATGGCAACACCAGCGATAAAGGCCCCGAATATGGCATGGATACCAATCCATTCTGTGAAAGCAGAGCAGAAAAGAGCGATAACAAGAATGAAGCTCAATACTCCGCTAGGCCAGGTAACATGCGCTTTTAGCCAGGGAAGGATTTTATGTATATAATACCGCCCTATTGTCAACATAAAGGCTGTGAAAAGAAAAAACATCAGGATTGTATAGCTTATAGGAAAATGCGTGGCATGTTGGCCTCCAGATGCGCTCAATATCAAAGCAAAGACAATCCATCCTAGAATATCATCTAAAACGGCGCAGGCAATGATCATCATTCCCATATCTGTTCGGTATATACCTAAATCCATCAATGTCTTTGCAATTACTGGTAGGGCAGAGATAGAAATTACCGTAGCCAGAAAAAGGGAAAAAATCTTTTTGTCCCCGCCTTCTTTCATACCAAAAAATTCTGGAAAATACCATGCAAAGATAAAACCAATGGCAAAAGGAATGAGAAGTCTGGGGATTCCTGTATAAACAGCCATTTTCCCTTGCCTGAAAACAGTAGAGAGATCCAGCTCCATGCCTGCTATAAGAAGGAATAGACTGGCTCCAATGGTTGTAATGCTATTCAAGATAATACTGTTATTGCCGCTTGATGGGAACAGGAAACTCTCCACAAAAGGAACCCAGTTTCCCAGAAAACTAGGCCCTAAGAGAATCCCTGCCATAATCTCTCCAATGACAGCAGGCTGGTGAAACCTCTTGGCAAGCTCTCCCAAAAATCTGCTAAAAAAAAGCAACGTGCCTAAAGATAAAAAGAGGATAATGACTTCCATGGGCTGCATAAAATTTTCCTTATTATTATTCTATGAAGGTTCTTTATGAAATTTAATAGGTTTTGCAGGGATACCTACCGCCGTACAGTCCGCTGGCAAATCTTTTACAACAACGGCACCAGCACCCACTATAGTATTTCTGCCAATATGAATCCCCTGAATTATGATAGCACCAGTGCCAATATTAGCGCATTCTTCAACAGTAACAGCACCCGAAACAATAGTCTTGGGAAGAAGAGTAGAATAATCGCCTAACACAGCATCATGGCCAATGTTACAAGCACGATCAATGCTCACATGCTTACCAATTTTGATATTCACTGTGAGTATATTGCCTGCGCATATTACTGTACCTTCTCCAAAGATTACTGTATCAGAATAAAGTACACTAGGATGAATCAATACAGGGTATTGGTTCAGAGTGTCATGCAATCTTTGAAAAATTTTTTGCTTTATCAAAGGATTTGATATTGCAATCACGCTATGGATTTTTTTGTCTTTCAACCAATCTATCTTGCCAATCACTCTATAATGATTGATAAAAGATCCCTGTATACTCTCATTGTCATCTACAAAACCAATAATATTCCATTCTGGGCTTTTTTTATTGATTTCTTCAATAAGCCAGGCAACTTCTCTTCCAAAACCCCCAGCACCAACGATCACGATATCCTTCATAAAAAATCTCCTATTGTGAGTTGCCAGTAAAGGCTTCCATGGTCGCTGCATTTTCTGCATGGATGCCTTTTCTGAAAAAAACGCTCTTAAACGTGAGAAGGATTATTTTAATATCTAGCAGAAAACGAATATTTTCTATATATTCTAAATCCAGGCGAAATTTTTCTTCCCATTTTATGGCATTTCTTCCATGAACTTGCGCCAGCCCAGTCAGTCCTGGTCTTACTTCATGACGGCGTTTTTGATGCTCGTTATAGAGAGGAAGATATTGCACCAAAAGGGGTCTTGGCCCTACGATGCTCATATCTCCCTTAAGGATATTCCATAGCTCTGGCAATTCATCCAGAGATGTTGACCTGAGCCATTTTCCAAAAGGAGTGAGCCTTACGCTGTCTGGCAAAAGTTCACCTTTTTCATCCCGTTGCTCATTCATAGTTCGGAATTTATAAAGAGTGAATATTTTTTCCTGCAATCCTGGTCTTTTCTGCCGAAATATGGCGGGAGTGCCAAGCTTGACCCTTACCAATATGGCTATTGCCAAAAAAACTGGCCATAAAAGTATAATCGCCAGGAGAGTCAACACTATGTCCATAGGACGCTTAAAGTATTTTGAATACAAATTGCTTCTGTTACAATATTTAGCTTCCATTTTTTTACCATAATTTTTGAATCAGACTTACGATTTTATGGAGTTCTTCCTCTGTCATTTTTGTATCGCTCGGTAAACAGATTCCCTTATCGAATAATTTTTCTGATATTCCGCTACCAATGAAATCATAAGAAGCAAAGAAGGGCTGTTTGTGCATGGGCTTCCATGTGGGACGGGATTCGATATTCTCTGTTTCCAGGATATTCATGATGTCTGATGGGCTTACCTTGCAATCCAGTGTCATGCAGCTTAGCCAGTAATTTGGGCTATTCCATGGCTGTACTGGCATCATTTTTACTCCAGGAAGCTTTGTAAGCTCACGAGAATAGAAATCAAAGATGTATTTTTTCCTGGCGATTCTCTGCTGCAATACCTTCAACTGTCCTCTTCCTATTCCAGCGATAATATTGCTCATTCTATAATTAAAGCCTAGCTCACTATGCTGATAATGGGGAGCAGGATCTCTGCTCTGAGTTGCCCAGAATCTTGCTTTAGCAATGCGTTCTTCGTTATTAGAAACCAGCATTCCTCCTCCTGAGGTCGTGATGATTTTATTTCCATTAAAAGAAAAAACACCATAGTCTCCCAGCGTGCCTGTGGGTTTTCCTTTATAAAGCGTTCCTAAAGATTCTGCAGCATCTTCGATCAGGGGAACATTGTGTTTTCTGCAAAGTTCGAGGATTTCATCTATTTTAGCAGCGAGCCCATACAAATGAACTACGATCACAGCTTTGGGCTTATATCGAGAAAAAGCTGTTTCTAGTGCTTCTGGACTCATGTTCCAGCTTTCTTCATCGCTATCGATAAACACAGGAATAGCGTTTTGATAGAGGATAGGATTGGCTGTGGCTGAAAAAGTAAAGCTTTGACAAAATACAATGTCTCCCTCTTTTACTCCCACAGCCTTGAGTGCCAGGTGTAGAGCAGCCGTGCCTGAGGATAGTGCGGCTGCGGATTTTATCCCTACGCTTAGGGCAACTTCCTTCTCAAATTCATTTACATTCGGGCCAAGAGGAGCAATCCAGTTGCTGGAAAACGCCTCCTGAATATATTTCATTTCATAGCCTTCCTCACTCATATGAGGGGAGGCAAGGTAAATTCTTTTTTTTTGCATAAGTTATGAGAATTAAATAAATTCCACACTTTTAATTCACTGTATAGGAAATTATAGTTTTGTCTTAATCTTAATCTTAATCTTAAT
>CALKWO010000195.1 GCA_938003875.1 uncultured bacterium | reverse complement strand
AATTATTCATAACAACCTCCTTTCTTTTGAGGTTGTTATTATAACCTATATCTTTATTGATGTCTAGCTACCACCCATTCTGGTGAAGAGCCAATCCAAATATATTTCATCATATTTGGGTAAAAAAATCCCAAAAGGAAACAACGTTGCATCGGGTTGAAAATCATGATCTACTCCATCAATTCCTTGCCTGCTTTTTCCTCCTCGTGCAAATGGCCCAACATTAACTTTTGCTTTGGTATCTATAGAAATTCTGAGTTCTCCTGGGGTACTATCTGCTTCTTCATTGATTTTGTATACTTGTTCAAAAATTTCATGGGTTTCTTCTATTCTTTTTATAGGCTTAGTTTTGTTTATTTTTTTTGTCTGGAAGCCGAGTTCATTCAGTTTATTATTTATTGTTCTGATACCAGGCAGCTTTTTTGCTTTGCGTCCAACATACTTTTTTTCTTTGATTAGCCTACGTCTTACTTCTTTGGCTGATATAGGCGTGTACATTTTTGTAGTTTTGAATGTCGGATCTGCTTGGCTGATTGGGGAAACAATGGATTTTATATCTTCTAATAGATTTGGTAGATGCTCTTCAGTTTTTTTCCGTCCTCTTTTCGAAAAGTTATCAGAAATCGGGCCATCTATAAGTTCTTTTTGGCCTTTGCGAATCGTTCCACGATTCCATTGCAATTCTTTCTCTGCTATTGATTGACCGCCTTTTCCTATGCTATTGACTGTTTTTGCCATAAACATACGTCTGGCTGCCCCTTTTGCATAGCTTGCACCTTCTTTGAGGCGTTCCATTATTTCCTTGCCCATATCTGAAAAAACCGTTATTATTGTCATAAACTATCCTTTCATTTTTTATTTTTTACTTACTTGGATAGTTTATTTTATTATCTACTTTTGGCAAGCTTATTTAAAAATTATTCCAGAGAAGATATCCTCTAACTCTCAATAAATTCAACGTTATTAATTCTTGGATAATTATTTTTTTCCAAAAGCCTAAAATTATTTCTTCTCTAAAATTATCCGACATAAAAAATCCTTTCTCTACGAGATGAGAATGTAGTTAAAAACTATTTGATAAGGAACTAAAGTGATAATAAGACTGGTCTACAAAAAACCTTCTCTCTATTTCCATTTTTGCTAAACTTGGAAAATAAAATAATAATTCCAGCCCAAAGTACCTGGATTTAGAAGGAAGATATTAGTCTTGCTTCTTTACCCCATTATTTTAGATTTTTTTGAGGAGGCTTGATTAGGCTATGTATTCATGAAACCCAGTATTCATAAAGACTAAAATTTAGTTCGAAATTAACGGAAGTATATAATTTTTCATTTTATCATTCTATCTATACTTTTGCACTTTTTAGAACAAAAGGCGTAAAAACTGTCGTAAGTCCTTATTTTACGTTAAATTTTTGGCAAAAATCAAAAATTGAAGATCATTTTATTCCAATGGCTTATGAAAATCTGCAAAAGTATAGATTCTATTTGAAAAGCTCAAATTAAAAACTGCTGTATACTTTAATTTTTGATAGTACTCATGGTTCGCCCATTTTTTAACCTAATTTTCAAAATTGAGAACCATTTTGATTGCGGATATGGCAAAAATCGTCTTTTCTTCAAATTTTGCTCGCATATTCGTTGTACTGAATTGCTGTAACTAAATGGTCAATTTTTACTGATATTTTCCTTAAACATTTATAATATATATTGTTATAGATTTTAAAAATTTCATTTTAAAATGAGCGAACCATCAGTAGTACCTCGTATAAAAAGGATCTTTTTACCAAAAGTGACGAAGACTCCAATTTTCAGCCTTCTAGTCTCACGAACTTTCACTCCCTACAACACCAATTTCTCCAATCAAATCAAGCAAACAGGCATTTCGCAGAGTCCATAAAAACGACCGTTTTTTTAGTAGTTACGCAGTCAAATTTAATCATACCATATATCATCGTTGTATAAATCATTATAATCATCATCATCGTATAAATCATCATAATCGTCATCAGCAAAACGCCAAAGCTCAAACTTGTATCTTAAAATAAATTTTATATGTTTTATTATTTGATGTTTTGTCTTTATATCTTTAAGTTCGTCAAGTTCATCAAGTATATATTTACTTTTTTTGCTAATATTCTCTTCTGTTCCATCTTCTGATAATTTGCGTAATTCTGTTATTTTTTTATAAAAAGAGGAGATAATGCTATGGTCTTTTTTTCTCTCTTCTTTGGTATTTTTTATTATTTCATCAATTACTTCCGATTCTTTTTTATATAGTTGTTTTAATACTTCACCCAAAGTAATGTTTTTATCTACATCAAGAAGATCAACCGCTTTAGTTTCCTTTGGGATTTCTTTCTCATGTATAGAAAAATCCTTATGTATAGATGAATCTTTAAAAGACCATGTTATTTGAATTGGGATTGTATCTTTAACTTCCTTAGCATACGCAGGGCCAGCAAAAGTGAACATATCTTTTTGGGTTTCATAATAGAAGATAAAGATTTGTCCCTTTGTGTTAAGTAGAGATGAAATAGATTTTTGCTTTAAATGAGATGTAGTGTTACAAAACCATAACAGATCGTCACCTACGAATCTATTCCCACAATGATCGCCTGCTATAGCAATATTACAAAAAATAAACCAATCGCCTTTATAATTGGTATAGGAGGCAGTCCAATTTTGTTTTTGTTTTGAAACTGGAACACTGCAAATTCTATATATGTCATCTTTTGTATATTGGTTACCAATAATAAAATTGTAATTTGACATGAGAGAATCCTAGATGGGTAAATTTTAGTAATTTTGAGTTTACGATACTATCTAAACATCCTTGAATAGTTTACTTTCTAATCAAATCAAAAGGTATTTTTTAGCTTTTGATTTATGATTTTTATTTTATGTTTTTCTTATCATAAGGACTTATTTCGACCCCTCTAAATCTTAAATAGGTATACAGAGTGCTTTTGCAGATACCCAATTTGTCTGCTATCTCCTGTACACTGAGCCTTTTCTCTTTGTATAGTGCCTCAGCAGCACAGGCTGTAGTTTCGGCTTCTTTGGATAATCCTTTTGGCCGACCACCCAAACGACCACGAGATCGGGCAGAAGAAAGACCTGCTTTGGTTCTTTCCTTTATGATGTCCTTTTCAAATTCAGCTAGAGAACCAAATATGTTAAATATTAACCTACCCTGAGCAGTAGTAGTATCAATAGGATCGTTGAGACTACGCAGACCTACTTCTTTTTTGGCCAGATCGTTACCAAGTTCTACTAGATGCTTAAGCGAACGTCCAAGCCGATCTAGTTTCCAAATCACCAATATATCCTTAGACCTGATATTCCTCAATAGATCATTCAGTTCTGGTCGCTCTGTTTTTCCTCCACTGGCAATTTCCGTATAGATTTTTTCACAGCCAGCCTCCCTTAAAGCATCAATCTGCAAATCCAAATTTTGATCTTTCGTGCTAACACGAGCATATCCAATTATCATTATGTTTGCTCCTTATGTGTATAGATATATTGTTTATTATACTCATTAAGTTTTAATAAAGCAAACTTATTTTTTTCATACGAGATTTTTGGACTAATTAAAGCCTATGGATATTCATGATGATATATATGGTGTAGAGTATAAAAAAACGGTCGTTTTTCTGGACTTTTAGATGAGCTTAGAGTAACCCATAACTCATCTGAAGCCTCGTATTGAGAGACTTTGTTTTGGAGATGAGCTATGGGACTGAAAAATGCCAAAATACAGAGAATACCCTTGTTAGCAAGTCCCTTTTACTTTGGGTTTTTTAGAGTTTTTAAGGGAAGAGGTTGATGTACTCTGTTGAGTTTCAATGTAAGGAATTGCTAACAATATAATTTCTTTAACTAATTGATATGATAAACTTGTTCTATCACATCTTTCCATAACTTGTGTTACGCCTGAATATATTCCTTGATCATCTTGAGTGTAAACGCTAGCAAAACACACATCTTTTTTAGTGTCTCGATCAAAGATAATAGAGCGGATTTCGATCTTACGCCTTGGAAGAACAAAAAATTTTGTTTTTGGGTATCTTTTTCTCCATTTCGGAAGTACTAGTTTGGCACTAGGACGGATCTCTGTGTCAGAGTCATCAGCAGGCACAAAGTAAACATTGAGTTCGAAATTGTCATGTAAGCTTTGTATACGATCACGAATTGAGGCATTAAGAGCGTCGAAAAACGTTATTGTTGAACGACCGATAATATCAATTTTCTGAGCATACGTTATTTGAGCAATGATCTCGTAAACAGCTTGACCATACCACTCCATTTTAGCCCCAAAGAGAAGCAGTTTCGAAAGATTTTTATGTAATTGAGCGATCGCTGGCCTGAGCATGTCTATATTTTTAGGGTCGAATATAACAACATCCGTAATACCGGGAGCAATCCCTCCAATATTTTCAATTTTTTCTGTACTGAACACGGAAATAGGCTTACAAGCCATATATGCCATTCCAATCTCAGAATGAATCCAGCCTGATGGCTTGGTGACGAAAACAATAAGACAATCACTTTGCAGAATGTTAGTTCTGATTTTTTCTGCTGGCGGTGTAAGTGCAACATCTTTAGATGGTAATGCTACTACAGGCTCAATTCTTTCTTCTCGTAGGATAGAGAGAAAATGCTCAACCATAAGGTGATCCGATGCCTCGAAAGAGAAACTAATGAATGCTTTGATCATATGTAATTCTCCTATTAAAACTTACAATTGATAATATAATTGTTCTAATAAGGGATTGCCTGTGATATAACCTCCATAATTGTACCATATGAAAAGCTTGTTTTATCGAATCTTTCAAACAATTGCGTTACGCCTAAATAAATATATTACTTGGTCGTCGTTAGTGGAATATCCAGTAAAACCCTCATCTTTTCCAGTGCCTCTATCAAAAATAGTGTCACGAATTTCTTTGAGCCGTCTTGAGAGAACGAAGAATTTTGTTTTTGAGTATCGTTTTGCCATTATGTCTCCTTGTCACTCTCTCCAATTTTCGAGAATAAGAGCCTATCCGAAAAGTCACAACCCAATAAAAAATAATAATTTATATGATTCCA
>CALKWO010000194.1 GCA_938003875.1 uncultured bacterium | reverse complement strand
AGCGGAAACTGAATCAAAGCAGAATACCATTATATTCTATTGATTTGGAAACTATCCCCTTTTAGTAGATTCCAATAGCAATGCTTTCTTTAGGTAGGTACATGCCCATCCGACTCTATTGGTTAAGGTAGTTTGTATACCACTAGGAAGCATCTCCTTTACATCTTCTTCTGTTAGATGTAACTTTTTGATCAAAGCATCTATAAGTTCGCTTTTAGATATTTCTTCTTTTTGGTCGTTCATTATCTGTAATACAGGTAGCATAAAACTCTGGTAATCAGGGACGCTCATTTATACTTGAGACAATGAGGGCATCACAAGAACAGAATACAAAGATTTTGTCCATGCTTGTTGAATCCATGAGGCCGAAAGAAAGAAAAATAGAAAAGGGCGTAACTGGTATTGCGCTCAAGCAGAGACTTCAGTGTAACCAATATTTTTCACCACGAAGGATGCCGAGTGGAAAACAGGCGCACGCATGTAAAAGCAAACTACATCATGTTTCCTGTTCCCCCTCTAAAATTCCGTACGTCGGGTTTTCCCCAATACGGCTTCAAACTGGAATCAAACATCAACCTTCGTTTCAGCTAATGAGGTTTAAGTGCATGATCGACATACGCCACATTATTCAAAACTTATATGATGTTATAATCATTATTTCCATCTTCTATAGCCTTTCGGTCATTTCAGCGAAGACTTCTAATAAGACAATCCAGTCCAGAGGCCCTTGGCTCGCTAACGGTTTATGCTGTCCGTCAGGTCATTGCTTACTATGGCCTCATCCGAGTCTCTTGTATACCTCTGCTATCTTATTTTCTTCGTCTAGCAGACCTTTGCCCTTAGATCCTGATCAGGCTGTATACAAGATATTCCCCAATTTACTCCGTTTATCTTTGACACCATGCCATCTTCCGTACCCCGACAGTTCTTTCAGGTGCTTGCTTGTTTCTTCCCTAATAAGTAATAGCCTTCGCCTTCTCCGCAGAGGCTCGGCAACTGCATTACTACACCGTCTGTTCTCGTGTAGTTCGTGTAACGAGGCTGCAAAGTTCGCTTTATGCTACGGCCTGGTGTCTTGCTTGCCCTTCACAGACAAGGGCTTTTACTATCGAGCTTTCATCTGATGGGTCGCCCCAACCAGATGTCGATTATAACTATATAGTCAAACAATCAATTACTATAGCAGAACTTACATCTGCAAGATAAACAGCATTATGGGCTGCGAGCGAAGAACACGAAGGAAAAAAGGGAAATAATATTTTTTGTATTTTTTTTCGTGTTCTCCGTGTTCTTTCCTTCGTGTTCTTCGGTGCGCCAGGACAAGACTGGCTATTCTAGTAAACTGAAAAGTGTTTACCTTGTCAATTGCCCATTCGGACAAGTAGCCGAGCGAGCAGCCATCAAAGTAATTTGGTGTCTGAAGCCTTGTAAGGCAAAGATGCGAGCCATAACGAAAGTGAACTCAAATGAGCCTCGTTACACTAATAGAAGTCGGCCAGGCCTTCGGAGAGGCTGAAGCCTGTAACTGATGAGCCAGTAATAATGGGTAGCACTCATCAGGCTTCTCGGGGTCAAAGGAGATAGCGCGTATCGAAAGAATAATCGAGTAACCTGGGAGACCCTTATGGATGTCCTAAAGACAACAGACTATGGAAATCAATAACCATGGATTGGTCTATAAGGGAGTCGGATAAGCCCATAGTAGCGGAAAAGCGAGTAATGATCGTGGAGCAAAGGGGCTTTATTGGAAACAAGCTAAGTTAGAGAAGGAGAAACCGATTGAACCAACTATTACGGGAAACGTCAGAAGTAGATCAAGAAAGACTTTCTCTTTTGAGACAGAAGCTTTATCAAAAGGCCAAGCAAGAACCAAAGTTTAGATTCTATACGCTATACAATCATATATTGAAAATACACGTAATGAGAGAAGCGTGGAGGAAAGTCAAGGGAAATGATGGCTCGCCAGGCGTGGACGGGATGACATTTGAAGATATACAAGCGAGTCAAGAAGGTGTCGAAGGATTCCTAGAAGGAATTATAAAAGAACTGAGAGAAAGAACGTACAGGGCATCAGCAGTTAAAAGAACATATATACCCAAAGCAGATGGATCGTTAAGACCTCTAGGAATACCAATAATCAAAGATCGTGTAATTCAAATGGCAGTATTATTGATAATAGAACCAATATTTGAAGCAGACTTTCTGGACTGTTCTTATGGATTTCGACCCGAAAGGAATGCCCACCAAGCAATTGAAGAAATACAGAAAAACATAAAAGAAGGTAGAGAAGCAATATACGACTTAGACATGAAGAAATACTTTGACACAATCCCTCATGATAACCTCATGAAATGTATAAGGATGCGCATAGTAGATAGCGGTATATTGAAGTTAATTAAGCAATGGCTAGAAGCGGTATTAGTAGAAAAGGACGAAAATAATAAGCCCAAATATAACAAGCCAAAGAAAGGAACTCCGCAGGGAGGCGTAATTTCGCCATTATTAGCAAATCTATATTTGCACTGGTTCGACAAGATATTCTTGAAAGAGATAACAAGTAAAACAGGTGCAAAGTTGATAAGGTATGCTGATGATGTGGTAGTGATGGCGAGATATATGGGGAAAACTATTACCGAATTTATCGAGCAAAAGCTAGAATCATGGATGAAATTGGAAATTAATCAAGAGAAAACTAAAATTCTCAAGATGAATGAAGATAAAACTAAACTGAACTTCTTAGGATTTTCAATTCAATGGACTAAAGATCGCTATGGAAGAAACAAGAAATATCTAAACATTACTCCATCAGATAAAGCTATTAAGAAAGAGTGTTTAGAAATATATGATAGGACGGATTCTAGGAAATGCTTTAAGCCAATTACTCAAGTAATAGGAGAACTCAATATACATCTTAAATCATGGGCGAACTATTTTAGATTTGGTTATCCAAGAAAAGCATTCAGGAAAATAAACTCATATGTGAGATTAAGATTGACCAAATTCTTACAGAGAAGAAGCCAAAGACCCATGAGACCACCTAAAGACGTAACTTATTATGAGCATCTAAAGAATTTAGGGTTGGTATATCTATAGTTCAAGCTCGGTTTGTTACACGGCAACAAAGATCAGTTTCTTTACCTTCTGTATTATGTACTCATAAAAACCACAAAACGTAGTAGTTAGAGAGGTGTAACGAGTATTATAATTATGAGTTTAGGCAACAGATACCAAATTGTCAAAGAACAATTGTGAAAGCCTCAGATGAAGTTTTCAAAGAAAGCCGAATGCGGGAAATCTGCACGTTCGGTTTGGCGAGGAGGGAGACGGTAGCTTTTAGCTACCTCTCCTTTACTCTACTGTTATAAGCCTTAGTATTAAAGACATTCTTAAAACAGCGCAACAACGGTTAAGTCCATTAGAAAAAGCCTTGAAAATTGAAATACAAAGATGTATAATGAAATGAGATCGTTATGATAAAATCTTTTGGAGATAAAAGCACAGAGGATGTTTTCTTTTTTCAAGACACAAAGGCAGCAAGAAAACTTCCTAAGAATATTTTTTCTATCGCAAAAAGAAAATTAGACATGCTGCATGGCGCAAAATCTCTTGAGGACTTGCGAAAAATTCCAGGCAATAGGCTAGAGGCTCTCAAAGAAGACCTAAAGGGCTATCATGGAATAAGGATTAGCGAAAAGTGGAGAGTAATTTTTATTTAGAGCAAAGAAAATGCTTATGATGTGGCGATTACAGATTATCACTAAGGAGGGATTATGTATAAGACAATGATTCCAAAAACAGGAAAAACAACACACCCAGGAGAAATTTTACTAGAAGAATTCTTAATCCCTCTTAATCTGGATACAAAATATCTAGCTGAACATATAGGGGTGAGTCCTAAAAAGATTAATAATATTATCAATAAAAAAGAGAAAATAACGCCAAAAATGGCTTGGCTACTGTCTTATTCTTTTGGAACCTCACCAGAATTTTGGATGAATCTACAAATGAACTATGATTTATCTTCCGAAAGACCCAAGAGAGTAAGTTCAATTAGGTAAAAATAAAAAGAGCAACAGCATCATATAGAATCAATGACGCTGTTGCTCTTTTTATTTTTTCTCTGCTAGTTCTTCCAGTGAAGGAATTTTTAGCCGTACTTGTATCGCTGGGAATTATTAAGGTCAGAAAATCAAAGGAATGTTATCAAATAATCACTCCATTGAACTTAGATGGAAGATCAATAGCAGAAAGGTCGTTTTGTGAATTGACAGAGGATGAAAAAAAAGATATTTCTGAATATGTCTTGTAGGATAATCAGTATGAAAACATTCAAAAGC
Source organism: uncultured bacterium (assembly GCA_938003875.1). Taxonomy (GTDB): domain Bacteria; phylum Planctomycetota; class Uabimicrobiia; order Uabimicrobiales; family JABWCH01; genus JABWCH01. The sequence continues at coordinate 11,241 of CALKWO010000194.1, read as the reverse complement.
TTGCAGAAGCCATGCTTTTTTGGAAAGAGAAAGGAAAAGACAGGAAACAACAGGAGATAAAAAATAAAAAATCTACAAAATGTATTTTGTCGGAAAAAATGGAGCAGCAAGATAAAAATGGTGGTTTTCATCATTCAGAAGAATACGTAAGAGCTATTTTAGCATTAAATCCTACTATCAATATTCTCAAAGAAAAAGATTGGCAAGCAGGTATTCTATTTTGTCTTGAAGAATGCATATTTGACTCTTCTCATAAACTTAATGAATCAGCTATTTTAATTCAGTCTAATGGAAGGATTTGCTATCAATGCTACCATAATTCCTGTAAAGGAAAAACATGGCAAGATGTAAAATCCCTTCTACAATTACCAGAAAAAAAACATTCGTTCTCTCAACAGCAAAAGGAGATGTCCGAAAATTTGGATATTCCATATTCTGAAAAAGAGAATGGTATTTTTTGGAACAAAATCACAAAAGAAGGGGAAGTAACTGTTTGTTTAACAAACTTTACTGCACAAGTTGTGTGCGACATAAAAGAAGATGATGGACTGGAAACTCGAAGAATCTTCGAAATAGAGGCGCATCTCAAAGGAAGGACGTACCATTTTTCTGTACCTTCTGCGCATTTTGCTAATCTTAACTGGGTTACAGAACAACTGGGAGCTGAAGCAGTTATATATCCAGGACAAATGCTAAAAGACCATACTAAAACTGCGATACAATTGATCTCTGGGAATATACCTGTCCGCACAGTTTATACACATTTAGGATGGCATAACATCAATGGCTTATATTATTATTTGACTACTTCAGGAGCAATTGGCACAGAAGGATTGAAAAAAGATATAGAAGTGTGCTGTGAAAGCATGCAACGATATTTTTTACCTGAACCGCCCCAAGAGGATGTTCTAAAAAATGCTATTCATTCGAGCATGAAAATTTTGGATATAGTGAGATCAGAGATAACGTATCCCTTATATAGCTTAATTTGGTTGTCACCGTTAGGAATTTGCGATTTTAGTGGTTTTATCGCTGGTAAATCAGGTAATGGCAAAACAGAATTGGCATCTTTAATTCAGCAACATTGGGGAGCAGAAATGGATTCTCATCATCTTCCTGCCTCGTGGAAAAGCACCGCCAATTTTAACGAAATACTTGCTTTTCTTGCCAAGGATGCCATTTTAGTTGTAGACGATTTTTGTCCTCGTGGCAATAAAAAAGATATTGAGCAAAAGTATAAAGAAGCAGATAATTTGTTTAGGGGGCAAGCAAACCGTAAAGGTAGGGGAAGATTACGCCCTGATGGTACCACAAGAACTGAAAAATATCCTAGAGGAATAATACTTAGTACAGGAGAAGATGTTCCTCCAGGTGAAAGCTTACAGGCCAGGATGCTAATCTTAGAACTAGATATCCATGACCTAAACTGGGATGCATTAAGAGAGCTACAGATCGAAGCCAGGCAAGGAATGTATGCTCAAGCAATGGCAGGGTATATCCACTGGCTATCTCAAAAATATGCAACGATTCAAAGCCAAATTACAAAAGAGATTAGTGATTTAAGAGATAGAATATACAAAGAAAATTTATCCAAAAATCATCGCCGTACACCCACTATATTAGCTCAACTAATAATAGGATGGCAATATTTCTTACACTTTGCTAATGAAGCAGGTGCTCTCACTGAAGAACAGTGTAATTATCATTTGGAAAAAGCCTGGACTAGCATCACTACTATAAGCGAAAAACAATCGGAATACCATCAAGAAAACGATTTAATAGTCGTATTCTTCAAGCATCTTCGCGCAGCATTAGTAGCAGGGAAAATGCATATTGCCTGTTTAAATGGATCTTGCCCTAGTAGTAAAATAAAAGAAATGTTAGGATGGCTTCATGACAATCCTACAAACCCAAAGGGAGAAAGAATAGGATGGATTGATGAATATGAAGGATTCGTCTATTTAGAGCCGACAGCTTGTTATAAAGCTGTACAATGCTATGCTCAAGAATCTGGAGAATCTTTGCCTGCAACTAAAAATACTTTGTGGAAAAGGCTAAATGAACGCGGTATGCTTATAAGAGAAAATAAAAGAACAACCTTCTATGTAAGGAAGACTATCCATGAAACCCAAAGAAATGTTATACAAATTCCAGCCCAAATAATCTTGGATGAAAACAACTAGAGTGGGGTTATGCTTGGAATGAATGACAAATATGACAATTATGCCATCAAATTTATAACTTCTATTTTAGCTATTACTTATAAATATAGAATTTTGTCATTCATATATTACCATAAAAAGAAAACATGACAAATATAACTTTTTTTGTCATGTTTTCTTTTACATTTAATAAGATTATGACAAGTATTCAAAAATTTAAGATTATATAGAATATATACTTAAAATAGAGAATGTCATGTTTGTCATGTTTTGTGGTACTATCATTGGCTTGTGCTGTTTGAAAATATATTTTTTTTTGAAAAAAAATGAAAAAATTGACATTTGTGCAAAAAGTTTCTTTGAGAGAAATTTTTCCTTATGCAAGTCTTGTTTCTCAGCAGCAAATTTTTGGATTAGAGTTTTTTTACACAAAAATCAAATTTCAAATTTCAAAATCAGATTCGATATCCCTCACATAACGAGCAATTTTTAGTGTTTATTGCCGCCCCAAAAACCTTCGGACACCCTTAAAATTTTGGGCTTGTAGCTGCGAAACTAACGCCATTGAAATAGAGACAGCTTGAGCCATTCTGGATCATAGAGTATGGGTTTCCCCAAAAAAACACTTGATCCTTATACAAAAAGTCAATAAAATTGATTTTCTATTAAAAAAAGGCTTTTACTTACTCTTTTCCAGTTTGAACAGATATTGCTACTTCTGGTTTTATGATATTTTTAACACAAGCATAAATATCAATATCACTTTTTATTATGGGTGTTTCCAGCGAGACTATCAGTGAGTAGCGGGTTCTTGTATTATATTTTTTAAGGTTACGCCGTTCTCTCCACCATCCGATTATTGGATAAACAGCAACCATATTACAGGTTGCCATTTGAGCTGCTGTTCCTTCCCATATATCAGAATGTATTGAACCATTTCTCCGATTTTTATCGCCTAGTATCCAGCGATCACTTCCCGAAGCACTTTCTACTTTTTCATCTTCTTCTCGGACAGCCTTATTGATCCGCTTTTTAAAGGTGCTTTCATCCTCATTTTCACTGTTTACATCAAATCTCAATCCGTATGACTGATAACGATATTTATCTTGCCATCCGATTTCGCCAATGCCTGGCTGTATGAAGTATGACAGCGTAATCCTAAATTTTACATTGATTTCCCCCATAGCTAGAAGCAAATCTTTTGGCCATGGTAGAGAATAAAAATGCATATCCTTCATTTTATAGCGATCCCCTGATTTTTCAAAAGGCTGGATGGCTTCTTGCAGAATTATTGTGAAATAATTTTCTGCACTAAAAAGAGCTATATCGAGGTTTGGCTTGCCATAGCCAAAAACACGCAGCAGGTTACGATAGTCTCCTTTATTTTTCAATCCATTACCGACCTGGCGAATCATTGACTTATTCCAAGAAGCGGAATGAACCATTAATCCTCGAATTGTTTCAGGCCAGGCATTCGGATATTGGAGTGCAATTTGGGAAGCAAACCACGATGCTTCCGCAGTAGCAGCACTTGTAGCATTGAACATATCAAATTGTCGTATGGGAAAATTTTTAGATGTTGAAACGGGAGCAAGGTCTGCATGCTCATATAAATTACCACTGCCGTCTTTCAAAAGATTGCCACCTTCAAAAACCACATCTGGCTTTATGGGCCATTTTTTATCCCATACAAGAGATGTGGTGCTGAAAGGAGATAAATCACCTGGCTGAGCGACTATCTTAGCACCAATAAATTGTGGATCATGGAGAGTATGCTTCTCTGTATACGCACCAACAGTAATAGCATTCCATGATTGTGCTGGATTTTTTATAGAGGTAACAAGATTACTATCGGGATAATTTTTCCACTCTTCTCTGTCATCTATGTTGCCTGCCGAGATCAGTATAAGTCTTTTGTTTTCCTGTTCCCCGTATGCTAAATTATCAATGGCACCTGACCAGGAAGAAGGGCGGCCTTTGTCAATATCTTCTTCGGCAGTTATTGCCATACAATATAAAATAAATTCTTCCGGGCTTTGAAGTTCTGCTCTGCTTATGGCCTGGCTGGTAATATCCCCATAGAGCTCTTTCTTGTTTGTCCCCGTCCGTGGTAATATTTTTACCGAGCATAGCTTATGCGATATGGTCACTTGGCTACGAGTTTTCAATGCTTTTTCCAAATCACCATAAGCAACTATTCCAGCCATAAGAGTACCATGACCACTGCCACTTTCATGGTCATCCGTACCCCACGATGGCTCGACTGTTAAACAATTCTGGTTATTCAATACAGGCTGTATCAATTGGTGTCCATTGTTGACACCGCTATCGAGAATGCATACCTTTACATTAGATGATTGTATATTGAGGCGACTCAATAAATCCTTCATCCATTGTGCCTGGTCTATGCTACTTTCATTTGTCCAAAATCCAGAAGCCTCCTGACCGACTCTGAACTCTGCAAGCATATCACTGGACATTAGCAACTGAACCAACTGCTCTCGTGATGCATAAATCAGCACTATCGCTCTCTCTGGAAATGCCAAATAATTTGGCTTTGCTTCAATCCCGATTGCTTTCAAGGTAGACCAAAAGGATTCTATTTCTTTTTTGGGAGATTTTTCATTATCGCTGACCCTCAACCAAGCCTCAATCCAGATGGCTGTTTTTTGCTCAGGCAGCATAGAGGGAGGATCAGTCCATAAAGCTTCTACTACAGCACCTCTTATATCTTGAATGCTACTGATAAGCTTGGCATTTTTGGGATTTCCATCTTTGGTGTTTTGAGTTTCAAAATCTTTTATTTTTTTGAGGAAGCAATTTTCCTTGCCTGCGGGAATATAAACAACGGCTTTGACTTCTTTGTTTATGGTTCTAATATTCAACAAGCGGATTCCTTGCCTCGTGTCTTCAAGGCTTTTTGTGATCAAATCATGGTCTGCACTGCTTATAAACTCGATATACGAACCATTTCTTGATTTCAATGATTGTGCTTTTCTTTGTTCTTTCTGGCTTTTTTCACTTTGCCAGATAGAATCAAATTTCTGTAACAACCTTTGTGCATGAGCTACTCTGTTTCTTTCTGGAATTTTAGATTCTCCACCACCACTTCTCGATTTGTATTTTATAGATTCTGCGTCTATTACATTAAAAAAATGTGCGTATTGTTTTTTAGCCATTTTTACCTCGACTTCCCGTAGGCAGATTTTCGTTCATCCAGCATTTTTACTAAAAGCTCTTTCTCCACTGTCTTTTTATCAGATAGAATAGCTTCCTTGATTGCATCATAGCAGGCCTGGGTTATTTCTGCATGGCTTAGACTGCCTATACTTGCCACAATGTCTCGAACATTATAGTTGCCTTTATAAGTCCCAAGCTTGTTTTCTATCAATTGTATTTTTTCTGACTCGCTTGGCAATTGATAGTGCAAAACGTCATCAAATCGCCTAAACAATGCTTGATCGAGAAGATTTAAATTATTGGTAGCTGCAATAATAAGGCTGTCTGAATCATCTCGTTCAATGAATTGAAGGAAAGAGTTCAATACTCTTCTCATTTCTCCAACATCGTTGTCTTTTCCACGTTCTGCCCCAATAGCATCAAATTCATCGAACAAGTATATTCCCTGGTTGTCGTGGATAAAATCGAATACTTGCCTAAGTTTGGCACTGGTTTCTCCCATAAACTTCGTTACGATTTTTTCCATAAGAATGATATTCAGGGGAAGGCAAAGTTCATGTGCAATCACATACGCTGTCATGGTTTTTCCTGTGCCTGGAGGCCCTGAAAATAAAAGCTTTCTTCTATTGTTCATGTTATGACGACGCAATTTATCTTTCTGTATAAATTCTCTTTCGATTCGCTTAATTCGCTCAATAATTTTACTGTCAAGGATTAAGTCAGAAAGTCTTTCTCCAGGCACTGCTTCAATAAAAAGTCCTTGCAGTTCATGGCTCAAAGCATTCAGTCGAGGACGATATTGCTTGGCTTTATCAATCAGTTTTTTAAGATCATCTGCTAAATTTGCATGACCTAATTTCGCCTCATGAGCTGCAATTTGAAGAGTAATGGTAGTAAATTTTTCTGGAATAGGCTCATAATGAGCTTTGACCAGTGCTTTCAATTGTTCTGCGGTTGGCATAAGGATAGTCCTTTTTAATGTGTTTATTCTCAATCCATGTTTTGGGGCATCATTACCCAAATGCCTTCTCTAAGACGCTGGAAACAATTTGTTCTAGCTCCTGTTCTGTTTGGCTCCTAAGAGTGATAATTTTTTTGGCTTGAAGTGAATCAAGGCAGACTTGTTTTGAAAATAAAGGAACTGGAGCTTCTATTTGCTCTAGTGCTTTCAAACCCAAGGTTCTATTTCTTCCAGCGGATTCTCACAAATTTTATCAAGTGTCCGATTATAAAATAATAAAAGGCAAAATGCAAGGTTCTTTTAAAGCTTAGTTGGATAGAAATTACTATTGACTTCACTTTTTAAGCTTTTTATAATGGCTTTTCATTTTTGTTCTTCTATTCGAAATTTATAAAATATTATTGCTGTAGGTTTAGCGAGCGATTTACAATGGAGAGTAGTATTTCATGAAAATAGACCGACCGATAGAGAAAAAAGAGGAAGATTTGTTTGGAACTGGTCAATATGTGAAAGCATTGAGCAAATTTATCCAGGATTCCGTGAAGGAAGGGGCGACTCCTCTCACTTTAGGCATCCAGGGGGATTGGGGATCAGGCAAAACATCTATGCTCAATCTGCTCAAAACAGAGCTAGGGGAAGCTTATCTTTCGGTGGATTTCAATTCCTGGGTTTTCAGCAACGAGCAAAATATCGGATCCGAATTGATTCTTCGAGCGGTAGATACTGTCATGGAAGCGGCGGAAAAGGCCAAAGAAAAAAAGCTGGCATATAAGTTGTACCAGGGGATGGATTATCTCTTCCAGGTCGGATGGCAGATGGCCGAAGGCTTTTTGCGCAAGAGAGGAATTGATCTATCGTACCAGCGCAAAAAAAATATGGAACGAACCCAATTTCGATCCCATTTCGCTCAGTCGGTAGAAGGAATACTCCAAAAAACAGGCAAACATGCTCTGGTATTGTACATTGATGATCTCGACCGCGTTCCACCAGTCAAAGCAATTGAATTGACCGAGGCTATCAAAAATTTTCTGGATGTGCGTGGCTGCGTGTTTCTTATTGCCTGTGATTATCGAGTCATACAAAAAGGGCTTTTCGCCAAGTTCGGATTCGATGAAAAATCAAGGGAAAGCCGCCAATACCTGGACAAAATATTCCAGATTCCCTTCCGTATGCCCGTATTCCAGGAAACCGAGCGTCAGAAGTATGTAAAAGATTGCTTTGACAATGAAAATTTCAGCGATAAGGAAATCGAGAGGCTGGACGAAATTATCGCTACGTTCCAAATGGACAACCCTCGCACCATCAAACGCATTGCAGGTGTTTATAAACTTTTGTGCTATGTACAACAACCTCAACAAACCATCGAAAAAATGGACTTTTTGATGTTGCTGATTTTACAGCAATATTCCACAGCCTTATATCAATATCTGGCGCAAAATGAAGATGCCAGCGAGCTACTTGCTTTGGCTAATAAAAACGGAGAAACCTTGGTATTGGAAGACTATGAAGAGAGCGAAACCATTCTGAACAAATTCCTGGAACTTTTACAAAACAATGGCTTTGTTCGAGAATGGCTGGAGAGAGGGAGCTATCGCCAATATTTTGGGTTAGCAGGGATAGCCGAGCCTGGTGATCTTGAAGTTGATGAACCAGATCCTGATAATCCAAAAAATTGGAACACTGCCAAATTCAAAACCTGGCTGAAGGAATTGTCTGACCCGTCCATCCGTGATTTTGCCTTCAAAGTATTAGAAATGTTCGAAGGCCTGTGCCAAAATTTTTCCTCCGAACACAAAAAAATATTTCCTCGTGGTAGGGCCAAAGTTGTTTATGGACATGGTTATTCACCTACAGTTTCCATCCAGGTGTTACAAGGAAAGATTCACCGTAGAGTCATTTCCTATTATCCAGACCCAAACAATCTGGATGTAATGCGTATCTCAGATGGTTTTTTGTTTTTTTATTGGCAAAACCCAGCGAATACGCCTATAGATCTTTGGGAAAAAACTATACAATACTTTCGTAATAGACTATGCCCTCATATATTTTGCAAACTACCAGGGGGTACTGGAAACCGTAAAGACATTACAAATGGAGATGAATCGTTGCTACAACTCAAAGACCTAATCCGAGAAATGATGGAAGTACGTCTTCGCCCAGAATCTGCCTTTACTCAAGAAGAACTTCAAGAGCGTTTGGGCAAATAAAGAATCTCTGCCAGTTGTAGAGTAGAAAGAACAATACTGATTTCCCTGAATAATTTGGGAAGCATGATCGCCCTCCCAATCTTGTAACTCAGTTTCTAATTTGTTGTAATGACTGTGGGAATCCCCAATTTCTTCAACAAATCGCCGACTTTACCTTGAATCAAGATGCTTTTGCCAACGGTAACTGCAAAATTTTATTCGAGCGCAAACCTTTGCACTCATGCTGAAATGGAGATGATATGCCAATCCAATATGCTCACACAAACTTGATCGCCAAAGATTGGCGAAGCCTGGCAATATTTTATCAGAAGGTGTTTTCCTGTTCTCCTATCCTTCCAGAACGCGATTTGTCGGGAGAATGGCTCGACAAAGCTACAGGCATCCCTCATTCTCATATCCGTGGAATACATCTACGCCTTCCAGGTTGGGGCGATACTGGCCCAACTCTGGAGATTTTTCAGTATGACTCCATGCCCGAACACCCTGAAATGAAGCCCAATACACCAGGCTTGACTCATCTGGCTTTTGCCGTTGACGATGTGGCAGAAACGGCTAAATCGGCATTGGCACTTGGCGGTTCGGCAGTAGGCGAATTGACCGTGCGCGAAATACCAGGAGTAGGACTATTGACTTTCCAATATCTGGCCGATCCAGAAGGCAATATCCTCGAAGTCCAAAACTGGAAAAAGTGATTGGGCTTTTTTGGCTTTCAGCGGAAACCAATTTCCCACGTTCTTTCAGATTCTATGGTAACCTTCAGAAGTAAGCATTAAAAGAGAGATAAACCAATCAGGATGAGGAAGAATAGCCTTTTCAACCTGAGCAGGAGAAAGTAAAGCATTCCTGGCAAAACGTTGGTACGGAATAAAGTTGTGAATGAGAGCAAAGCCTTTGATGAATAAGTCTTTCCTAGCTTTTGGGTGATGAAAATCTTTCATCATAAAAAGTTTCCGATCAAGATGATTGCAAATATGGTCTATAGGATAACTAAAAGAGAGTGAAGCAGAGTAATCCATACTTGAATAAAAATAAGAACGCTTTCTTGTGACCCAATCTTTCAGAGATTGCCAAACCGCAGCAGGAAGAATATGGTTATAATGGCGTAACATTCCAAGCAAGCGATTGCATAAAGAAATATTTTGCAGAGAAGGTTTGCTATGGCATTGTTTGAGCATAGTAAGCAATTGTTGTGAGATTGTAAACGCAAGGTTCTTTGAAAAAGGAGCGATAATTTTGCCTGCACTCCAGATGGCATGTAGCCAACAAAGGATGAAAACTGTTCCATTCTTAAATATATTGCGCAAAGCTGCAATTAAAGGACGATATCCATCGTGAGTGATGGTTTCTGGAGCATAATCTGAGTCTATCTGGCTAGATTCGATTTGAAAAGTTCGATAAGATTTTTTAATGTCGTTTTCTCTGTATTTTCGATATAATCAATGTGCCAGATAGCATGACCAGAAGAAACTATCGGGATATAGCCTTTTTGATCTAAACATTGCGTATGTTTCTCATCTACCCAGATGTGATTTGGCAATGCAACGCCAACTTTAGTTAGCATCTGTGGCAGTGAACATCTTCCAAATGCGCAAATGATTCGGTACAACGCTAATCCAGAGATATTGAAAATGATAGCACAATTTTCAAAGCTTAGCCCTCCATGATATGCAATCAATGCCTTTTTCACTGTCTCTGGATTATATGCTCTATACGGCATTAAAAAACTTGGAATCACAGTAAATACTGCTTTGCAATGCTTACATTGTATTCGCCAGATAGTAATGTTTCCACATCTGGCTCGCATATAATGCGAATGCCTTGTTATCGAAGAGCCTCCAACGCAATTACACTTATGTGATAGCTGGAATCCTAACGATAATAGATACGCTATTACAAACTCTAAAAACATTCGGCAATTGGCAATTATTTTTTCATACTGGCTTCTATCACCAAAATCTACTATAATGAACCTATGGTTCATGGGTTATCTCCTTTATAAAAAAAATTCACGATAGCCCATTTTACCATATTTTTTTCTTACCACAAAATATGAAAGAACGTGAAATTTTTTCATAAAGGGGAGAAAATGGAAGATAAAGAATATGAAAGCCAAGAGTTGAATCATCTAGGAATAATAGCAGGGGTTTGCTTTGAAATAGGATTGATAAAAGAGATAGATGAATATGTCCCATCGACAGAAAGAGAAGTAAGCATAGGAGAGGCGGTACAATCAATGATATTGAACGCTATGGGATTTATAAACAGACCGCTATATCTATCGCCAAAATTTTGGGAAAATAAGCCAGTGGAAACACTTATAAGAGTTGGTCTTGAGGCGGAAGATTTGAATGATGATAGTCTTGGACGAGCTTTGGATGCTATAGAAAAGAAGGGAGTAACAGAGATATTTTCGAAGGTGGCCTCTAATGCATTAAAAATCTATGGAATTGATCATGAGATCTGGCACCTAGATAGCACAACGATTTCCTTTGAAGGAGAGTACAATCAAGATGAAGATAGCCAAGCAATTAAGATTGTGCATGGCCATGCGAAACAAAGGCCAGATTTGAAGCAAGCAGTAGTCTCTTTACTATGCAGCTATAAAAGTGCTATTCCAAGATGGTTAGAAATCCACAGTGGAAACGAAGTAGATAAGACACTGTTTCACAACAATCTTTAACCGTAATTTAAGGAGTGTTCTGAAAACCTGAATCTATCGAGAAAATAACAC
>CALKWO010000193.1 GCA_938003875.1 uncultured bacterium | reverse complement strand
AATACGTTTGTGTGCTGGCTATCAAGGGTATAGGAGGCAAAGAAAGCTCCAGTATCCCCATATCTTGCAAGATTATGCCATCCATGCCAATGTTGTAAGCATCCTGGATTAGCTTTTGCGCATCCTCTAGCTCCTCTTCTCTTAGCAATGTATTCAAAGTAAGGTATACCTTCGCCCAATAGCGATGAGCAAAAGCAGCCGTCTTTTCTAAATCCTGAAGAGAATTGCCTGCGGCTGTTCTTGCCCCGAATTTAGGCCCCCCTATATAGACAGCATCGGCTCCTGACTGGATCGCTGCTGTGGCGCATTCCCAATCTTTCGCAGGAGCGAGTAGTTCAATTTTTTTCATGAATCTTGTATCCCAAATGAAAACAAAGTGCATTCAGCCCCAGAATGTAACTATACCATCCAAAACCGCCTATTTGACCAACACAAACAGGGGCTATGAGTGATTGCCTGCGAAACTCTTCTCGTGCATATATATTCGAAAGATGGATTTCCACGACAGGCAAAGAAATAGCCAAAATCGCATCTCTCAAGGCAACCGAAGTATGAGTATAACCAGCAGGATTGAAAAGAATGCCTTTCATATACCCTCTGGATTTCTGTAAATATGTGATCAAATCCCCTTCATGATTCGATTGTCTTATATATAGCTTAACTCCATATTTTCTTGCATGCTGAGAAACTTTAGCATTGATCTGTTCTAAAGTTTTTGTCCCATAAACAGAAGGCTCTCTTGTGCCAAGCATATTTAAATTAGGCCCATGCAAGAGCAAAATATTTTTTCCCCTGACAGCCATGAAATTCTCCTGGAGGAAAAAGAACTAAGATCCTAATGAAAAGGCTAAAGGTTCAATTTGCAATAGAAATCGGGAGAAAGGCTTTGCATATTCTCCCTGAATTTTTACCACTCCCTGGCAAGCCTTGTCTGCTTGCTTGCATTGCACGGCAAGGATTCGGCTTGCTGGATAGTTACCCGCTTCTGCCCAGATGATACCCTTTTTGTTCCAGAAAAAAGCAAGATAGCCTTTTTCATTGGACCAATAGGCAATACCAGGCTCTAAAAGAGTAAAGATTCGGATGGTTTTCTGGTTTTTCTTTACCACCAGTACATTGTCTTTTTTCTGTATGCGCCAGTCTCCTTCTGGAGTAAAAAGATCCAGACGATAGCATACAGTTTGCTCCAGGCTGTAAAGCTTTAGCTTTCCTAATGCAGTGAAAAGCGTTTTTTTGGATCTTTTGGTCCTATAGTCTTGTTCCAGAATAGGGTCTGATTTTTCGCCCAGCTCTTTCTTGATTTCTTTGAGCATTTGCTTTTCTGTCTGGTTCAAAATTTCCAGAGCATCAAGATAGGTATTCCTGTCTTTGCTTTTAAGATTCTTAAAAATGGCTTTATAATAGCTTTTTCTAGCGACTACAGCGGCAAAGAGCCATAGAATAGAAAATAAAACCGCAAGATAGGGAAGGGAAGGTTTAGGCGCGAAAATCAGAAGACATCCTCCTAAAATTCCTCCGACTGGATTCATCAGACCTTCTACAAGACCGCGAACCCTGCCCCTGTAGGATGCCAGAACAGCATGAAACGCGAGTTGATAAGAACTTCCCTGGATCGTCAGTCCTATGATATCCCAGCTAAATCTCATGCAAATAGCATTGAAGAAAGAAGGCGAAATCCAAAGAGAGCCAAGGCCTAACAGTATAGTAATAGGCAAAGCATAGAAGCCATAGCCTACGCCTAAAAATTTTACAAATCTTCCTGTGAGAGCAAGTTGAAAAAACAGAACTGTGGTATTCAAATACACATTGTAATCGCTGTAATATTTTCCCAACTGAGCTTCTGTCAGCAAATGCGCATTTATGATTTTTCCATATTGGAACTCTTTGAGTGAAGCCACTGTCCAAAATAAAATACAAATAGAAGCTATGGCATAAACCAGAGGAAACCGAAAAGAAAAACGATAGCCATCTTTTAGATTTTGCCAGAAAGCAGGCAATGTTTTCTTTATTTTAGGTGGAACTTCTTTTCTAAGATAAAGTCGATGAAAAAGCCCAACCATAGGAACCAGGGCAAGCACAGCGAAACCCCAGAATAAAAGCAGATTTTCCGCAGGCAATCTTTTGATCAAAAAGCCCAGAGCCAATCCTCCCAGAATATCCCCCAAAAGAGGTGCTGTGGCGATAATGGGATAGAGCCTGACACCCTGGCTAGGGCGAAAGGTATCGTTGATGATCGTCCATATCTGCATTCCAATGGTCTGGTCACCCAGACTGGAAGCTGTCAGAACAAACACAGCAAAAAATATAAAGCCTAAATCCATAGAATCCTTGCTGATTCCATAAAAATGGGCAAAAAGAACAGAGCCAATCAAGGCCAGGCCTGTAACGGAGCAATAAACCTTTAGCAAAACATCTCGTTTTATGGCATCTGCAAAAAAAAGATAGACCATAGAACCCAAAATGCTTACTATGGCGAAAAGAACAAAAGAATAGGGAAGGCTTTCCAATCCCAGCCTTTTGATTAAAATCACCTGAACAGCAGACCAGCCTATCACCTTGCCAAGAGGACGGATAGCCAGCATCAGCCAGCATAAAAAAACTTTCCCTCTCTCTTCTGGTTGTATTTGTAATAGTTTCATAAATTTAATTGGTTTATATCTTATCTTACTAAGGAATCGGAATTAAATAAGTTCCCCATTTAGACGATAAAGATAACGATTA
>CALKWO010000192.1 GCA_938003875.1 uncultured bacterium | reverse complement strand
CCACGCTTCATCCATAATTCCGAAAACTTCAATTTTTAAGTGCGGAATGTAGGTTGGATTTTTCCCATTCTAAAATCAAAAGTTAAAATTTTGTCAAGAAAATGATATCTTCTTTTGCATAGTTTGTCATTATATATGATGCTATAGGGGCCTGTGATAGAACTATTTTTGCAATTTCCTGTATTGGCTTTTCTTTATTTTCTTCGATGATTCTTAGCGCATTGGAAAAATCTTGTTGTATTGCTATGGCCTTTTCTTCTTCAGATGGCGTTGTGTCTGTTATGTCTGTTGTGGCTGTTGTGGGGCTCTTGCAATAGTTTCTGGCTTGATTTGGCAAAATCTTTCGATCCATTCAGAGAGTATTGATCAAAGACGCAGGGATTGCGCTGGCGTTTGGCTTTTGAGTAGACACGGCTTTTTTGGCGCAACCCTGCGGCTACAACTCATTACAATAAAAACAATTATTGGTTAACATACATGTCGATACCGAATCCGACCCTGACACCGATGGAAAGCTACTGGGTAAAAAATCTTTGAGCGAATTAGCTGTTACGCTGTTCGATTCGAAAGGTTCGAGTTGAAAATAGTTGTCAAAAGCGGAGGGGAAGCATTCTGGAAGGAATAAAAACAGTGCCGCACGGCAAAATAAGAAAACTTATTTTCTCATTTTGCTCAGCAAAGCATAGGACTTGTTTTCTCTTTTTTTATTCCTGGAAGAAGGCTTCCCTGGAGCGAGCGACACAATTGTCATTCTTCAAATGCATTTAAGAGAACCTTGAGCAAGTAGCTTTTCGATCATTAATTTCGGCTATGGATTCTATATAAACATGTCGTATTACACGATTACAAGGATACTATTTCTATAATTTAGGAAATAAAGGCTATTCTCATGTTTTTTGTCCTTATTTTTTCCTTTTTTATATTTCCTGGATTAGAACATTTTTTTGGGGCGTTATCATGCAACGCCCTCACTTTTCTCTGCGACCTCTGCGTCTCTGCGGTAAATTTTTTTCTTTTTCGTTACGGTTTATCCGTGTTAGGTTGACAGCAGTCTCATTGTAAATGCAAGCTATTTTTCCAATATCCAAAAGCCATCTGCTATTCTTTTTTTTCTCCCTGCTGATCCTGTGTATCCTGCGTTGGCTCTTCTTTCTTTTGCTTTTTCTTGGGAACCTGGCTGGAGACTAGAATAGGGACGCAAACATTGAATGTTCGTATGCTTTTTTGTAAAATTTCTATTGCAGAGCCTCTGGGGGCGGAGTAAAGTCCTATCGTAATAGTAACGGCCTTAGGCAAGCCTCCATCTTCTTTGCTATTCCAGCTTTTTTTCAGAGTGCCTTTTTTGTCCAGGTAGCGTAGCTGAAAAACGGCTACCCTGTCATACAACTTGATGGAATATCCTCCGTCCAAAGGCCTGTCGTCTATAAAAAAATCTTCCCTTCGCATTAGCTTGTATGAGCCTAGTTCATCAGGATTAGTCTTGAGATAATAGCTTACTTCTGAAAGATCGCTTTTTTTGTCTTCGCTGTCTAAAAGTGTATCTGTGCTTGTGATCATATCTATACGGTCACCTTCTCGCAGAGACTTTCCTAAAAAGCTGACATCTTCTAGCTCATATATAAAAGCAGAATGAATGTCCTGAGAAATCAAAGACAAAAGCCTTTCTCCCATTCTATCCATAGAGGTTTGTGCCTGGACAAAATCTCTGGCATTTATGGTAGAAATCAACACAACCTGAATCATACTCAACAGGATGCTTAAAATCGTGATGGCAACCATGATTTCAATCAATGTAAATGCCCTGGAATAGGAGAAAGATACAATATCAAGGATTTTTTGTTTTAGCCAAAATGTTGTTGAACATATTTCAAGAGAAGATATAAATAGTGCCTTCTTTAAAAGTATGCTAAAACTGCAAAATGGAGTAGATGCTATTTCCATAGCACTACTCATTTTGCACAAAATCACTTTGACTAATGTAATATCAAGGATTTTTTTGGGTTTCTTCGGGTGCATCTTCTGGATTTTCTGTTAAAAAGTATGCTTCCATGCTTTGATGGAATTTATTTTCTGCGTCTTTATGACGAATATACACGGTTACTTTTGTCATTCCTACTTCATGTATTTTGCCTGTAGTATCGGGCGAAGATCTTACCTTAGTCTCTTTGCTATCTACAGACCAGACATAATTTTGGTAGCCTTCTTCCTGAAAAGAACCACTCTTCCTTTTTTCTATTCCGCTGACAATCTCTCCCATTTTTTGCTCTAAAAGTATTTTGGTTCTTCTCAATTCTCTTGCCTTTCCTGCCTGCTCGATAGAATTATTGCGGATGACAAGCAAAGTTGTAACAGAAAGAGAAAGAATGGCTAAGGCTACCATCACCTCTAGCAAGGAAAAACCTCTTTTCTTCGTTGTTTTCAAGATTGTACCTCTTTTTTTTCTAAGGAATCAATGAAAATAGCGGCTGTCATATCCCCTAGTACATTAACAACGGTACGGAACATATCCAAGATTCTATCAATACCTAAAATTAAAGCAATTCCTGCTGATGGGATGTTGATAGTTTCTAGCAATATAATTAAAAATACAAGGCTTCCTCCAGGTATTCCAGGAGAGCCTACCGAACAAAGCGTTGCAGTAATAAGTATAATGATCTGTTGTTCCAGCCTAAGGGGAATGCCACACATCTGGGCAAGAAAAATAGCAGAAATTCCTAAATAAAGCGATGTGCCATCCATATTTATGGTAGAACCAATTGGAAGCACAAAGCCAGAAATTTCTTTAGAAACGTTCAAATTTTCTTCCGAGCAACGCATCGTAACAGGAAGCGTTGCAGAGCTACTGCTTGTGGAAAAAGCGAGAAGCCATACTTCCCGAGTTTTTTGCAAAAATTCCCAGAGACTCATTTTTCCGAAAACGCGAACGACAAATCCAAAAATAAAAAATACATGTAAAGCAAAGCCAGCAATCACTACCAAAGCATAAATAAACATAGCGCGTAATACTTCTACCCCTGATTTGGCTATTGTGTCTGCTATAAGAAAAAAGACACCTATTGGTGCAAAGCTCATGATCCACATAACCATAGTGATCATTGCATCATGTAAAGTTTCCAATATCTTTTCCATAGCATACTTTTTTTCTTTGTTTACTTTCGTTAAAGACAGACCAAACAGGATAGCAAAAAAGATAATAGCAAGCATATCGCCAGAGGCAAAGGATCGTAATGGATTTTCGGGAATGATATTGATCAGAAGTTTTTTTAAACTCTTCTCTTCTTGGGACTTTTCTTTATCTTTTACTTTTTTCTCCATCTCGGATTTATATTGTTGCTGATATTTTTCTTTATTTTCTTGGGAAATATAACTTCCAGGACGAAAAAAATTCGCTAAAAAAATTCCTATGGTTATAGCCAAAACAGTGGTAACCATGAAGTATATTACCGTCTTACTACCAATCCTGCCTATCTTTTTAATATCTCCCAGGCTAATTACCCCAAGAACAAGAGAAGCGAAAACTAGAGGAACAACAATCATTTTGAGCGAGCGAATAAAGATTTCGCCTACAAATGACAGGTTCTCTGTAACAATAGGCCCGAAAACAAAGCCAAAAACAACACCCGACAACATGCCTACCAAAATTTTACTATAAATCTCTTGTACTCTGAACATAAAAAAAGCAAGAAGAAAGCCTAGAGCGAAAGCAATCATAGTAAATTCCAAGGATGTATTCGACGGAGGAATCACAGTTGTGAATTGGCTCAGGCCAAAATGCAAGGCTCCTACAGCTACGCCTGAAAGTATAAATAGGAAAAAATGGTTTTCCTTACAGGATTTTTCTTGTAAGGCAAGATGTTCATCTGATTCTGTTATATTTTTTTTCATCATATCCCTTCCCATTTTTAGATTTATATCTGTTCTGATAGTTTGCTTACTGTATAGCAAATCTATGCTTACTATAAAAAAATAACAAACTTTTGCTTAAAACGCAACAATTTAATGATGATTCCTAACGATATATTCTGAAGATGGGAATAAATCAAAATTTTACCACGGAGAAGCAGAGAACATGGAGAAACACAGAGAGACAGTCACGAAAATAAACACTGTTGCGTGTTTTGGGAGAATCATGGACTCAAAATTTTTCACATTGAACTTGAAATTAGTTCTATTTTTTGATATTGTCATGGATATTGATAACATTGTTTTTTTTTAAACGATTTAGCATTCGATATTCGGAGTGTGTAATATAAGTAAACCCTACTTAGTAAGGGAGGTCAAAATGAAAATTTTCTTTATTCTTCTTGTTTTATATTGTATGGTTTTTTGCAATGCAGATAAATACCAAGACCTTTTTACCATTTCCTGGGGTGATGCTCAGAACCAGTTGGGTTTCCAGCGTGTGTCCTTAGGTGGTGTTTCTCATGAAAAAGGATATTTTGAACTTTGTTATGGGCCTCAGGCGATAGCTGTCAGAGAGGGCAAAGAGATCTTTATCCTGGATAAAGTTCATGACAGGGTACTTGTATTCAATTTTAAGGGAACATTGCTCCGTTCTATACCCGTCAGTGGCTCTATTCTAGGGCTTTGTGTATCCGATAAAGGAACATTGGTCGGCTATTCTCCTGTAGAAAAGTATGCGATTGTCATAGAAGGCAGTTGTACAGGAGAAAAATGGCTGGCACCTAAAGAATTTACAGCTTTGAGTGAAGTGTGGTTTGAAAATGAAGATGTTTGGGGGCGTTATAATGAATATATAGCAAGACTTGATGTAGAAATCAGGACGGCTATTCCTTTTGCCTATACAAGATGCCTTTCGCCTCAAAAAATGGAAATAGGGATTTCTGGGAGCAGAAATGGCTCCAAAATCGTAGATACAGAAAGCTATCTTTGCGATGCCTATGCTTCAGGCAAGATATTGGATGGAGTGAGGATTGCAATACATATAACGAAGATAGAAAAAGAGGCTAGAGTAGAGGAATTGGCATGCTATGATAGAGATGGAACTCTTTGCTCTTCTGCTGCGTTGACAGTACCCTGTACAGAAATCTTTCGTACCTATTCCATCAGCAAAAATGGCGCAGTGTATGAACTTGTCATCCATAAAAGCGGTGTTATCGTTCGAAAATGGGATGCTCCTGCGGTAGGTGATTCTGTAAAAAATGATCTTCCAGAAAGCATTCCTCAGGTTCTCCCCCCTGCTCCTGCCACTTCCAGAGCAACCGTCAATGTCTGGTTCCGTAGCAGCAATGTAGTAAAGACCATGGATCTCGATGAATATATCAAAGGAGTTGTATCCAGGGAAATCTATGGCTCATGGCATATAGAAGCCCACAAAGCCATGGCAACCACAGCGAGAACCTATGCTGTAGCTCGCTATCGTCATCCCGAAAAATCCCCTAAAGCTCATGTATGCGATACAACATGCTGTCAGGCATGGACATCCAGCCATAACTCTAATGCAATTGCTGGAACCAATGCCACTGCTGGACAATATGTGAAAAAAGGCTCTAGCAGAATTAGCGAGCCTCTCTATTTCAGCCATTGCAATGGTCACACAAGAAACAGCGAAAACTATGATAGTTGGAATTATATTGCCTATCTTCGCAGCCAGCCATGTATCTGCGGATACACTTCTTATTTTGGACATGGCGTAGGACTATGCCAATATGGTATGCAGGCCTATGCGCAAAAAGGATGGGGATATGTCCAAATTATACAGCACTATTATAAAGACTGCTCGGTAGGGCAATAGATATCATTTGAAATGGACTATAATTTCTATTAACTTTTTGGGAGATAATTTATGATGAAAATAATGATGCTTTTTATAATTCTTTTGATATTCCCTGTATTTATTGGTGCAGTAAGCTATAACCTGAACAGCTATAACAAGGTCATATATGTTTCCACAACGGGAAGCGACTCTCTAGGCAATGGAAGCGAGGGCAATCCTTATGCTACAGTAAATAAAGCTGTAGAAGCTGCTGCCAGCTCTGGTGATGCTATTTATATCAAACCAGGAGAATACGATGTAACCAATAGCTATAGTTTTGGACAAAATTCTGGTCTCAACAATTTTGGAAAAAATGTAGATTTCATTGGTGTTCCCAAGGAGACAGTATTGTATATTCATGGAGAAATTGCAACAGACAGGGATATGCATTTTTATTCTGGAACAGGTTTTTCTAAGATTTACAATATGTTTTTTATCCGAAATTCCAACAATCGTTCTACAAACTATATGAATTCTTTTTTTGGCTTTGGTTTTGTACAGGGAGAAATCTACAACTCTGTCTTCAAGACCATCAATTGTCCTGCTCCTTCTTTGACATACAATAACTCTGGTGCAGTATCCGTAAAAGTATACAACAGTGTCTTTGATCTGGAAACCAACATGGTGAATTCTTATACAGGTGCTAGCAACACAACCCAGATTATCAATAGCGTAAGTGATTATAGCTTCGCCATTTCTGATGGGAATTACTATTCCAACAACCTGACGAATGCAAGCTTCGATTCCAACTATAATATCCTTACCTCTGGCTGGCAAAATACAGGAACCGGACTTGATCCAGACGGTTCTCAGGCAGACTTAGGAGTTTATGGAGGGTTAAATAGCTGGAATAGCTTCCCTACAGTTCCTGAAGCATCGAATGTATTGATGATGCTTTTGGGAATGCTAGTCATCATGATGAGTCTAAAGAACCAAATTTAATGGATTGAGAGCCAGACTAACCTTTTTCCCTGTGAGATGCAAAATGCCATTAGCTAAAAAAAAGTTGCAAGAACTCTTTTACCAGACTTCAAGCGCAGAGTGCCTGACCGAAGTTTTACAAAAACAAGGCAATACAATGAATCGCTTAGATTTAATCCAGATACTGAGCGATCCCGTTCATAGGGAAAATAGTGTGCCTGGCTCTGTTTTTGATCTTGTTCAACAGAAAATCGCTATGGAAAGAGAAATAGAAATGGGGCTTAGGAAAGCCAAAAAGCAAGGTTTGAGCTGGATGGAAGCGAAGTATAAATTGAATATTGGGCCAAGTGAAGATTATATGAGGTTGAAAAATTTATATGAAAGGTTATAAAGGTTGAAGAAAGTACAGCCGATGGGGGTCGAACCCATGACCTCCTGATCCACAGTCAGGCGCTCTAGGCCAATCTGAGCTACGGCTGCATAAGTAGATGGTATTATACTATTTTTTAAAGAAATGTCAAGCAAAAAAAAATTTTAATCATAGGAATTGTGAACTAAGAATATGCTGATAGAAAATATTGTAGAACTTCCTTTAGAACAAAGCATTTTAGATTGGGCAGATATCTTTGGAAATCCTCAACCTCTCAAAATAGAAATTGGCCCAGGAAGAGGGGAATTTTTACTCCAACAAGCAGAAAATGAACTAAATAGCAATTTTATTGGTATCGAGATTCGCTATAAAAGAGTAGAAAGAATTGGTGCTAAAATTTCCAAAAGCAATTTGAAGAACGTCAAACTTTTGATAGGCGATGCAAGGCGCATTTTGTGGGAAGCTTTTGCACCCAACAGCGTTTCCACCTTTTTTATCCATTTTCCTGACCCCTGGCCTAAAAAACGCCATGTGGAAAGACGCATAGTGCATGAAGGCTCTGTAGAAACATTTTACCAGAGGCTCGCTCCTGGTGGGAAAATCTATCTGACAACCGATGTAGAACCTTATGCACAAGATATGCTGGATAATTTCAGCAAGCATCCTGGTTATACTATGGTTTATGCAGAAAAAGACCATTATGGTTTGCCTTACCATAATACGTTTCATGAAACAAAATTCAAAGCATTAGGACGAAATATCCATTATTTTTGCTTTGAGAAAAAACGATAGAACTTTCTGGTAACACGGAGAATAGAAATATGCCTACTTCCGATGATCTACAGTTTAAAGAATTGATCCTTTCTAATAAATTAGCTACTCCCCAGCAGCTCGAAGAGTGTTGGGAAACATTGATAGCCTATGAAGAGTCAGGAATCAATAAACCTTTGAGTTCCGTAATTTTAGATAAAGGCTATATGACATTGAAACAGGTCAATGCCATCCGCCAACTGCAAGGAAAAAATGACCAATATATGATCCGAGGCTATACTATTCTGGAAATTTTAGGTCAGGGGGGATTGGGCGTTGTTTATAAGGCCCGTCAGGATAGTATTGGAAGAATCGTTGCTATCAAGGTCATGTTTCCTAATTTTTCCAACAATCAGGACTATGTCAAACGATTCATGCGAGAAGCTAAGATTTCTGCTGAGCTAGAGCATGAAAACATTGTGAAAGGGATTGATTTTGGAGAATCTGAAGGTTTATACTTTTTCGTTATGGAATACGTGGAAGGAAAATCCCTTAAGGATCTCATTTCTGAGCGAAAAAGTATCGAAGAAAAAGAGGCAGTGCGTATCATCCTAAAAATGGCAGAAGCTTTAAAGCATGCAGAGCATCAAAATCTGATCCACCGTGATATCAAGCCTGAAAATATTCTTATCACAAAGGATGGGATTCCCAAGCTTTGCGATCTTGGACTCGCTAAAACTATAGATGATAACTTCTCTTTGACACGTACAGGTATTGTGATGGGAACGCCTTACTACATATCTCCTGAGCAGGCTGTAGCCCAAAAAGATCTGGATATTCGCTCTGATATATACTCTTTAGGAGTGACTTTGTATCACATGGTTACTGGTGAAGTTCCTTATCAGGGGGACACTGTGATCAATATAATCAGCCAGCATCTTAGCAGCCAGATTCCTTCGCCTAAATCAAAAAATCCGAGGCTATCGGACGATATATGCAAGTTGATTTATGTCATGATGGCTAAAAAAAGAGAGGAACGCTATCAAAGTACACAAGAGCTGATTGTCGATTTGAGCCGTCTTTTACAGGGTGATCCTATTGTCAAAAATTGTAATTTCAATGCGGGCCAGACGCTAAAGGTCACACAGCATGGAAAAGAGATTTCCGAAAGTTCTGCTGATAAAATGATGGAAATTCTCCATAAAACGACAAAAGAAGAATTCTCAGAAGCAGAGGATTCTGGAGAATTGGTAGAGGTAAAAGAAAAAAAGGCTTCTCAGATAGGAATACAAAATGCACAAGAAAAAGAAAGCCAGAAACTGCTTCACCAGATAGAAGAGAGAGTTAATAGCAAAAGAAATATCCGATGGAGAAAAATTTCTCTATTTATTTTGTTTTTTTTAATTTTATCTTCTTTTTTTGCTTTTTTATACAAAAAGCCCCTCATTCCTTTTATAAAAAGAATTCTTTTTTCAGAGAATAAGGTGCAAAAAATAGAAAAACCTCCTTTTAATCCTGGCCCCAAGTATGAAATAGGAGAAGATGCTGCAAAAGAATATAAAAAATTTTCTGAAAAAATAGCACAAATCACATCAACCTATACCATAGAAAAAATACAAAAAAATATGGTATATATTCCCCAGGGCACGGTAGCCCTACATCATTATAAATCGCCTGTCAGGCAAGATGTAGAAGCGTTCTGGCTGGATCAATATGAAGTGAGCAAGGCAGAATACTATGAATTCTGCCAAAAAACAAATCATGCCTTCCCCTTAGAATGGATTAAAAATGGATGGCATCAAAAGGGAATTCCAGAAGAATATAAGAAAGAGCCTGTTACTCATGTTTCTTTTTACGATGCCAGCCTATATGCAAAATATGTTGGAAAAAGACTTCCTACAGAAGTAGAATGGGAATATGCAATAAAATATAAAGAAGGGGATGAATATCCCTGGGGTTCAGAATTTCGGGAAGGCTATGCCAATGTGAACACAGGAAAAATCGCTGCTGTCCATGCCTTTTCTAAAGGAAAAACAAGCATTGGCATCTTCCAGATGGCAGGAAATGTATGGGAATGGACATCCACTCCTTTTGGTGATGCCCAAGAAAACAGAATCATCAAAGGAGGAAGTTTTGCCTATCCTGGTGAATATGCCAGAGCATCTTACAGGGATGCTTTCTATCCCCATCGTTCCAGAGCTGATTTAGGATTTCGTTGTGCATTTAGTGATAAAAATTAGAACAGGCCTGTTAGACCTGTATATACCAGACCAGGGCGTTGCCAGAGCGTTGCCCTGGTTAGTCATATTTAAGGAACTTACATGACCAAATCGTCGAAACATTTTGATACACAATGGACGAAAGAAGAAAAAAAAATTTTTTCTACATTGAAAACACCTGACCAGATTCAAGGTTATCTGGATTCTATTGACTATAGTGCTGACCATATATATCGTTCGCCTCGCAGCGTCATTCGAGACAGAAAAGCCCATTGCGTCGATGGGGCACTTTTCGCTGCATGTGCTCTCAGGCAAATTGGCTTTGAGCCTGTTATAATCGAGCTTAAAGCGGAAAACGATGATGACCATCTCCTTGCTATCTTCAAACGCTATAATCATATTGGTGCGATTGCAAAATCCAATTTCGTGGGACTTCGTTTCAGAGAGCCTATTTTCAAAAATTTTAGGGAACTCGCCCTCTCTTATTTTGAAGACTACTATAATCTTGCATGGGAAAAAACGCTGCGAGAATATTCTGCTCCGTTGAAGCTTGCTGCTTTTGATCATCTGGATTGGATGACTTCGGATAAAGATCTGGAAAAAATTGTTGACAGATTAGAAAAAAGCCGCCACTATTCTCTATTGACAAAAGAAATGAAAGATAGCCTTGCGGAAATAGATAAGCGTAGCAGAGAAGCAGGAATGTTGGGAACAAACCAGGCAGGAGTGTATGTCCCTGAATAGAAAGGTTTTTTGATATGCCTATACCCTTATGGCTCATGGAGGCTGTAGAGGAAAAAATTTCGCAGTATCCTCCTACAAGGTTGGCAACCGCCTATAATACATTGAATAAATCCTATAAAGAGGGCGAATCTACAAGCATTGCCAGAAACAAGGATGAACTCTTCTGGGATGCCTATCTGGCAGCTCGTTTTCCTGCAACCTATGGGGCTGTAGAAAAGGCAATCAAACAAATTCCTGAAGATATTTTGGGCAATATTCAAACGGTTTTAGATTTGGGAACAGGGCCTGGTACTGCTGTTTTTGCTCTGGCAGAAGCACTTTCCAAAAGCCCTGTTTTCACCTGCACAGATAAAGATCCTTCTACTAAAGAGATATTTCAGTATCTCTGGGATAAAAGCCCTTATGAGAATTCTACTTTTTCCTGGCTATCTTGCGATATAGAAAAAGGCTTGTCTTTAGCTTCTTCCCAATATGATGCAGTTGTTTGCTCCTATACATTTATAGAAAGCGACAACATAGAAAATACAATAGAGGAAATCTGGAAGCGGACAAGGTCTCTTTTCCTTGTTGTCGAGCCAGGCACAATGCAGGGTTTTAGTATTATAAAAAAAATTCGTAGTATACTATGTCAGAAAGGAGCTTTTCTGGCAGCACCATGCCCTCATGAAAAAAATTGTCCTATGGAGGAGCCAGGTTGGTGCCATTTCTCTGCTCGTATTCCTCGCTCTTCTCTTATGCGCAAGATCAAAGCAGGAGAACTGGGCTATGAAGACGAAAAATTTTCCTATTGTGCTTTTGTGCGAGAAAAAGCATCTCCTTCCTCACCTCGTATCCTCAGACATCCCCAGGTGCATGGAGGCCATATCAATTTTCAGCTTTGCACTGATGAAGGAATTCAAGATTGCCTGATTTCCAGGAAAAATCCCCTATACAAAAAAGCGAGAAAAAGCTCCTGGGGAGATAGTCTATAGCAACATACAGACTATCTACACACTTTTAAGAAATGCACATTTTCATAACCCATTTTGCAATGTTAAATTTCAAAAAAAGAGAAAGAGACAATAAGGGCTAAACAAAGAATCCGCATAATCTGTTTTTCAAAACAGCTTACCACAGCGACTTTAAAATACGCGGAAAGAAAGGCTGGACTATGATAAAAGATAGAGAGGAAAAAATGCGTAGGATGAAAAAAGGTAAAACAAAGAAAGAAGCTGGCTTTGATGAGAACCCCAAAGATATAGAAGCAAGCTCAACAACCATTCTGGAAGGGGTAAAATTAGCCAGTGTTACTCGAAGTAGTGCAAGAGGAATGAGGAGCAAAGGCTTTTCCCTGGCGTTGAAATTCGCCTTCTTTATTAGTATAGTAGCAGCTTCGTTATGCCTTGTCGCAGAACTCGTTGTATACTTTCAAATCAAGGAAGCCCTTCTGATCGAGATAGACCGCAAAGGAGCATCTCTGGTAAGATCTGTAGGAAGTCTTGCAGAGCAGTACTATATACAGCACGAAGAAGCGAACGCATCTTTAGAAAAAGCCAGAGAAGAAAAAAAAGATGATGATATAAAAAAATACCAGACCAAAAAAAAAGACATCATCGAAAAATTTTCTAAATATCTGGAAAATATGGTCTTTTCGCAGGATACAAAAACAGAGATACTCAATATCACCTTCCTGGTCAACGTGTCTGGTCTTCCTGTTTTGCAAGCTGGAAGTCACAAGGCTTCAGAAATCCGAGGACAAGAAGGAGTGCTGAAAGCCAGAGCAGGAGAACAATCTTCAGAAACACCCATTAAAGTAATAGAAGGAGAAATCACGACAGAAAAAGGAAAGTTTGGCATAAAAGCCTATCGCCTGCCTTTGCTGGAGAAAAAAATAGAAGCATTTGTGATGCTTTCAGCAAAAGATATAGTAGATACCACAGATTCTGTATTGAGAAATATTCTCGTTACAACGATTGTTGCCATATTTTTGGGAATAGGCATTTCTCTCTTTTTGGCAAGGCAGGTAACAGAGCCTATAAGACAGCTCATGAGAGATATAGAAATCATTTCCAGGGGCAATCTTTCGCATAAAACAGTTTCTACCTCCACAGATGAGATAGGCCTTCTGGCGCATACGTTCAACATCATGACACAAAACCTCAAGGCAGCGCATGAATCCGAGCTGGAAAATAAAGCCAGAGAACACGAGATGAAAATTGCCACAGAGATTCAGTCCAACCTTCTGCCTTCCCAGGTTCCGCAGATTCCAGGGTATGATATTGCTACATACTATAATCCTTCCAAAGAAGTAGGAGGCGATTACTACGATTTCATAGAAATTGGGCCAAACCATATAGGCTTTATCATTGCTGATGTCTCAGGAAAAAGCATCCCTGGTTCCATGGTGATGACCATGACAAGAGCCTTGATCCGAATGGAAGCCTTGCGCAATATGTCTCCAGGCAGAACCTTCGTGGAAGTCAACCGCATCCTGGCAAAAGATATAACCAAAGGCATGTTTGTCACAGCACTCTATGGCGTTCTGGAAATTTCTACAGGCAGTCTGATTATCTCCTCTGCTGGACACAATCCAGCCATTGTCTGGAAAGCAAAAAATCAAAAAAACTTTCTTGTGAATCCAAAAGGAATGGCTCTAGGGCTCGACAGAGGCAATATTTTTGAAAAAACCATCCGAGAAGAAAAAATCATCCTGGAAAAAGGAGACCGTGTGGTTTTATATACAGATGGAGTTCCCGAAGCCATGAGCCCCAACAAAGAAGAATTTGGAGACGAGCGTTTTCTCAATATCGTTGCCAGAGAAGCCCAACAAAGCTCTGATCAGCTTGTCAAGAGCCTTGTCAGCACACTTACCCAATGGAAAGGCTCAGGCCCACAAAGCGACGATATTACTATCGTGAGCTTTAGCAAAAACAACAAATAAACTAAATTTTTATACCCTATAACAGGAGCAAAAAACATGGGGAAAGCTTTTGATAAAGAGATGCAGACATTGAAATCTCTTTTGATGGAAATGTCCTCTATCGTAGAAAGCATGATATACAAAACGATAGAAGGGCTTGTTTCCCGTGATTCTAAAAATTTTGAAGAAATTAGAAAAAGTGAGAATAAAGTAAATCAGATAGAAATGCAAATTGATGACATTGCCTGGAAAATGATTGCGCTGCGTCAGCCTATGGGCATGGATCTAAGGTTTATATTGACTGCAATCAAAGTAAATCCGCTTCTGGAGCGTATTGGAGATGAAGCAATCAATATCCTCAACAAAACAGAATATCTTTTGACTGTACCCCTTCTAAAACCTTTGATTGACACTCCCAGGATGGCAGAAAAAGTAACAGAGGCACTGAATTTTGCCATAGAGAGTCTTTTTAATGGAAACACAACATTGGCAAGAGAAATCTGCATCAATGATAAAGAAATAGATGATCTGAGAGACCAGATTTACCGTGAGCTTTTAACTTATATGCAAGATTCTTATGACAACATACAGAGAGCTATAAAACTAATCTTTATTGCTAAAAGCTTGGAAAGAATTGGCGATATAGCTACAGATATTGCTGA
The DNA here is from genome assembly GCA_938003875.1 of uncultured bacterium. Lineage (GTDB taxonomy): Bacteria > Planctomycetota > Uabimicrobiia > Uabimicrobiales > JABWCH01 > JABWCH01. The sequence goes on along the minus strand of CALKWO010000192.1, from coordinate 18,441 downwards.
AGATGCTATCTATTTACACGAAGGCAAAGACATAAGACACCATGCTGAAAGCGACGAGGAATTTTTTAAAGCAAAAAAGAAAAAGAAAACAGATAAGTAGAAAGGTTTTTTCATGAAAAATGTTTGGGGCATGCCCGTCATTACTCAGGCAGCATATACATATCCTGATTATATTCTTTTACCAGAAGCACAGCAGAATGTTGTCATGGACGAAGTGGATCTGCGCACTCCTCTAGCAAAAGATATTTTTTTGAATATCCCTATTGTTGGGGCGAATATGGGACATTTGGGAGGCAGGATGGCTGAAAAGATTGCTCAACTAGGCGGTATAGGAATTCTCAGCCAGGATTTCAGTATAGAAGATATAGTAAAAAGAATCCAGAGGGTCAAAAGTGCCCATCCTTATTTTCACATGCCTGTCGTTCTGTCCCCTGACCATCTTGTGGCCGATGCTCTTTTGCTTATGACAAAAAGGCATTTCGATTGTGTTGTTGTAAGCGATCATTCTTTTCCTGTAGGAATCATCACACAAAAGGACATTATGAAAGTACCAGGTTGGGAACAGATCAAAAATGTCATGAAAAAAAATCCTTTTGTTGTAAAAGAAGGCATTTCTCCAGAAGAAATGAGCCAGATCATGATGAGCCATAGGATCAACCATCTGCCTATAGTGGATAAGGAAGGAAAATTACTAGGTTGTATTACGCCAATGGATATAACGCTTCAGTTACACCATTACAAACCAGCACTTGACAAGAACAACCGTCTTTTGATTGGCGTAGCTATGGGAATGAAACCCAAAGCAGGAATCCAGCCAGAAGCCTTAGCACAATTTTATATACAAAAAGGAGCGGATGTGCTTGTCCTGGACATTGCCAATGGCTATCTAAGCCATTTTGTAGACATGGTATCTCGTGTCCGCAAAGAAATTGGCGATGGATTTCCTCTGATTGCAGGGAATGTAGCGGATTATGAAGGGGCCAAAAGACTATTGGATGCAGGTTGCGACACCGTCAAGGTAGGCATTGGTCCAGGAGGAGCCTGCACAACGCGTAGAGAAACAGGCGTAGGCGTACCACAGGCAACAGCCGTTGCCGATGCGGTAAAAGCCTGTATTTCTGAAAAGCAGTGTATACTGGCAGATGGAGGAATCAAAAATTACTTCGATATTGCTACTGCCATACTGTTGGGCGCACCCTGCGTTATGATCGGTTCTGCTTTTGCAGGAACCTATGAGAGTGCTTTTGAAACAGAAATCATAAAAGGCGAAATCTGGAAACGATGGAGAGGCAATGCCTCTTCTTCTGCAGCAACCTATCGTCGTAAAGAAATTTATGGTGATAAATATATCATGGAAGAGCTGGAACATTCTGAAGGGGCCGATGGTATAGTGAAAGTCACAGGCTCCATAGCTCATAAGATTTTCCAGATGATAGAAGGACTGAAGCATTGCCTTGTACAATGCAATTCTAAGAATATTCCACAATTCCAATCGAAAAAGGAAAATATACTACGCTTAAGAAAAAACCTTACCACCCACATAGAGCATGTTTCCCAACTGGAATTTGCAGATCTCTATATAAAGCCACAGCCATCTTATGTTCCAAGCCGTAAAATGGTAAAGCTCCAGACTGCTCTTTCTCCTTCTCTTTCTATGAATATTCCCTATATTGCATTGCCAGCGAACTTCGTTCAGAAAAAAATCTGCACGATCATAGCACAGCTTGGAGGTATGGGATTCTTAAGCAAGAAGAACAGAAATGAACCACTGGAAAGGCTGATGGGAAGAATCCAGAAAATAAAAGCCAGCCATCCATACTATTTTTTCCCATCCATTCAGGAAAGAAATGAAGAGATAGGAAAGACCATTGATTTCCTTAAAGAAAATGCGTTTTCCTGCGTCATTATCGTAAAGGACTTCCACGAAGACTGGACACCTATAGGAATAGCCACAACCGATGACCTTTTTGACCGACCTAGGACAGATACTCTGGAAGATGTTCTTAAAAGCAGACTGCTTACAGTTCCAGAGGGAATAGACTTCAAAGAAGCAAGCGAGATGATGTTGCAAAAAGGCATCCATCATCTTCCTGTTGTAGATAAAAATGGTAAGCTGCTGGGCTGTATCACGCCCCGCGATATTACCCTGAGAATAGAATATGGTATGCTTCCCAACGTAGATTCCCAGAATCGCTTGAAAGTAGGAGTTTCTCTTGATTTCGAGCAAGGCCAGGAGCATAGGATTTTAGAAGAAGCAGCACTCATACAAAAAGCAGGAGCGGATGCGATTCTCTTGGAGTCCACAAATGGCTACTCTCTTTCTTATCTTCGCTGCCTTGAATCGCTGCGGTCTAAAATTTCCATCAACATGGTTGGCTCTGGGATCAATACATACCAGGGAGCAAAAGATGTTTTCAACACAGGCGCAGATATCGCTAAGGCTGGCTCAAAATGGGTACGTATTCCGCATATCGAGGCAATACACGAATGCAGCAGGGCTGCTATGGAGGCTGGCAAAACTATTTTTTCCGAGGATTATAATGCTATCACAGAACCTAGAGATGCCCATCTATCCTTGCTCATGGGAGCAAGTGCCATAGGTCTGCGCGATATGCTCAAGACTACCTATGAAAGCTCTATACAGGCATCACCTGCATTTAATAGCAGCAAAGAGAAAAAATCCAAGATTATCCAGAAAAATGTGAATGGAGTGGAGTATGTTATGGAAGATTTAAGTATCCTGGAAGAAACAGAACCCATTCCTTCCCAAGTCAATACTTCTGTAATCCACACTATTATAAGGCTTGTGAACGGTCTGCGGTCTTCTTGCACCTACTCTAATGCTGCCAGCTTATCCGAATACCAGAAAAAGGCTATGGTAGGATTGCAAAGTCCTTCGGGCTATTGGGAAGGATCGCCTCATGCCTTCCAAGAGAAAAAGCAATCGCAGGAAAAATATCCACAGGCTCAAGAAATATGGGGAGGCACAGGGGCATGAAAACGTTGGATACAATTTTAAGATATTTTCTATTCGGAGTGGCTGTTGCTATTTTGTGCAGCATCATGTTCATAGCTAACCTGGTTTGTCTGCCATCCAGAGTTACGAGAATCAAGCTCTCCAAGTATATTATCTATATTCTGGGTTGCATTCTTATACGGATTCTTCGGATTAACATTACTGGTAATCCACTAGAACGTTTAAAAAATAGCTTTCCTGCTGTTTATGTTCTAAACCATACATCTGCATTGGATGTTGTTCTCAGCATGTATCTCGCGCCTATAGGAGTGGTGGCCATAGCCAAAAAAGAGGTAGCCTGGATTCCCTTTTTAGGATGGGCGTATTTTCTTTCAGGGCATCTTCTTATAGACCGTAAAAATAAAGAAAAATCCATAAGCTCTCTGAATAAAAATGCAGACTATATGAAACGAAATTCCCTGGGAGCATGGATTTGGGCAGAAGGAACAAGGAGTAAGGATGGCCGTTTACAACCTTTCAAGAAAGGTTTTGCTCATATAGCACTTGCCACCAGATTGCCCGTTGTTCCTGTGGTCATGCACAACACGCATAAAAAATGGCCTAAACATGGTGCCATTTCATTTGCCCCAATGGATTTGCATATCCAGGTACTCGAACCCATAGATACAAATTCCTGGACACAGGAGAACCTGGATGCTGGCATACAAAGCGTAAGAGAAAAATTCATCGAAGTCCTTAGCTCAGAACAAAAACCTCTGTGATGGGGTAATGACCAAAGACGCAGGGATTGCGCTGGCGTTAGACTTTTGAGTAAACATGACTTTTTCGGCGCAACCCTGCGGCTACAATCTTTTGCAAGACAAAATTTTAAAACTATTTTAAATTAGCCTCCTTCGGAGGCAATCTTTCCCGTGCGTAAGCTGTAATTTTATCTTTATCGTTATCTTAATCGTAATCGTTATCGTTATCTTTATCGTTATCTTAATCCTTATCCTCTATGAGCATTGATAAAGATAAAGATTAAGATTAAGATTAAGATTAAGATTAAGACAAAACTATAATTTCCTATACAGTAAATTAAAATTAAAAATGGAGAAGTGATTTAATTCTCATCGCTTAAGATAGAAGTTCTAAAATCTTTTCAGGTAAAACAGGAACAGAGGCAATTTCTTGTTTGTCGAGAGCGAAGGCAAGAGCGTTGCAAATGGCTGGTGCTGGCCCATCCATAGGCAATTCGCCAATGCCTTTTGCTCCAAATGGCCCTCGGTTATATGGATTTTCGAAAAAATAAACACGAATCACAGGGGCATCCAATGCTGTAGGTATAATATAATTACTAAGCTGGTTATTTGCCATTACCCCTTTTTTCATCTGTACATTTTCTAAAAGTGCCCAGCCAATTCCCTGAGCAACGCCTCCTTCAATCTGTCCCTCTGCTATTACAGGATGAATGGCCTTGCCAATTTCCTGGACTGCGATAAAATCCTTAACTTCAGGCTGATATGTCAGCATATCAATTTCTATATCTGCAAGATAGCAGGCCCAGGCGTATGTTGCATAAGCTGATCCTGTATAGGTTTTATCGTCCCACTGGATTTCTGGTGGATGCTGATATTGCCTGATAACAGTAAGCTCGCCTTTTTCCTGCAAATACTTTTTAGCAGCAATCATGAAATCTTCTGGAGTATAACTGTTCTGAAGGAGAACAGTATTCTTCAGTATCTCTTTGAGGTCTTGAGCTGTCTTTCGTAAGAGGCCGCCTATGACCATACAGGTTCGGGAGGCTACAGTAGGCCCGCTATTAGGAACTTTTGCCGTGTCTGGGATAATATGATTTACCCAATCTAATGGAATAGAAAGCTCTTCTGCTACAATCTGGCTTAGTGTGGTGAAAGCACCCTGCCCCATTTCTGTTTGAGCCGTCAGAATTTCAACTGTGGCATCGTCTTTCAGGCGTAGCCCTGCCTTGGAAGCAAGCATGACCTCTCCACTGCCAGTAAAGCCTGAACCATGAAAAAAGAGAGAAAGGCCAATTCCCTTCTTTTTCTTACTATTTTGACTATTAAACAAAGCATATTCCTGACGTTTTTCTCTATATTTCCCTTCCGACATGGCTTTTTCCATAATTTCTTCCAGGCAAATCTGTTCTTGGATTAGCTGGCCTGTGGCCATTGTATCGCCCTTATGCAAAAGATTTTTTAACCTCAGTTCATGAGGCTCTATGCCTAGCCTTGCAGATACAACATCCATATGCCGTTCCATGGCGAAAATAGTTTGAGGAGCACCAAAACCACGAAAAGCACCATAAGGGGTAGAATTGGTAAAAATAGCCTTGCCATCCACTGTAACGTTAGGACAGGAATATGGCCCAAAAGAATGCAATACGCCGCGGGATAAAACAACAGGAGAAAGGGTGAGATATGCACCTGCATCCATTGTTACATCTATTTTCAAGCCTAATAAATTGCCTTCTTTTGTAAAAGCCGATTTAATATGGGTCTTAGAAGGATGACGCTTGGTCGTTGCCATCATGTCTTCTTCTCTGGAATAAACCATTTTAACAGGCTTTCCACCACTCTTCCAAGAAAGAAGGGAAGCATGACCAGCAAGGTTTGTAGGATACTCTTCTTTGCCTCCAAAAGCACCACCTGTCATAGCAAAAATAACACGAATCTTTTCTTCTGGCAAACCAAATAAATAAACCAGTCCCTTATGAACATAATATGGGCATTGCAAAGAACCCCAAACAGTAACGCCTTTTTCTTGTGATGCTATAGCGACAATGCCCTGAGGCTCAATATAAGCATGTTCCTGCGCTCCTGTCCGATATGTTCCCTCTATAACAACATCAGCTTTAGCCCAAATATCTTCAACATTTCCCTTAGAAAAATGGAATCTTTTAAAAACGTTGTCTTCTTTGCATTGTATCTGGCTGGGATTAGGAGTATCCTCAATAGTAAAGATTGCAGGCAGCTCTTGGTACTCGATCTGTATATAAGAACTAGCTCTTTCCACCATGCTTTGGTCAGGATGTGCAATCAAAAGTATTGGTTCCCCTATATAGCGGACTTCTTTCTCTGCCAAAAAAGGTTCATCAAGCTCCAATAATGGTACAGCATTTTTACCAGGAATATCATGAAATGTTACAATAACAAATTCTTGCCAGGGGATTATGGGATTATAGGTAATTTTCTGTATTATACCTCTAGGGATAGTAGAGCGAATAGTTTTGCCATAAAGACAGCCATCAAATTCCATATCATCAATATATCTTGCTTTTCCTGTAACTTTGTCATAGCCTTCTTTACGGTTAGGTTTTTTTCCAACAATATTCAAAAGAATTCTCCTTATATATATTGAAGATTTTAGGCTTTCTTGAATGCAATTGTAAGAAATTATAGATTGTAGATTCTGTTAGTCACTTACAAGTGAAATCTCGTGCAAAAGTGTAAAGATTTTTCACAGCAGAGACGCGGAGAACGCAGAGAAGAATAAAAAATATAAAAATTTTTCTCTGCGACCTCTGCTCCTCTGCGGTAAATTTTTTTCTTTTTGATTACGGTTTATCCGTATTAGGATAGAACATTTTTATATTTTCTTATCAGGATCTTTAAACTGAAAACAAATATCTTTAATGTAGAGTATGTTTTCTGAAAGATCCTGAATTTTTTTCAATATTTCTAATTTACGAAAATTGATCAATTCGTAATAGTGGACAGGAGAATCCACCAAAACTTCCAGCCTCTGAGAAAAAAAACGATGAGGAAAAGTATGTTTTAATAAATTTTCATCATCTTTAATGGCTTCATTCCATAAAGCAAAAGCCTTATATTTTTTCCAGGACTCCAGACCTGTCCGCTTCAGCCATCTTTCTATTACTTTTTTTAGAAGTTCTGGCTCTCTATTCTGAGCTTCCATCTTTGATTTCTTCCTTCTTTTCTTCTACTTTGATAGGAAGAACTACATAGCGGAAATCGTCGCCGTCTTTCAACAAGATAGCAGATTGTCCATCCTGAAGAAAAATATTGATTTCGCTATTATCGATTACCTTGAGTACGTCTAACAAAAAGTTGGGATTGAATTTAATAGAAAAAGGCTCACCATCATAAACAGCGGGGATTTCAACATTTGCCTCTCCCGTGCCTTCCCCCCTACAAAATAAATTCAAACAAGTATGGTTAAAGGTTATCTGTACAATCTTATTTTTTTCATCTGCCAGCAAGCAAACTCTTCTTAACGCAGAAGCAAAATCTTTTTGAGCAAAAAAGATTTTATAGGGCAAAACCTGAGGCATAACCTTTTCATAAGGAGGGAACTTGCCATCAGACAAACGCGTAGAGAGAATTACATCCTCTGTACGGAATAAAAATTGATTCTCTAAGACATTCAAGATAACTTTGCCTGGGGAAGTAGTACTCAGGACTCTCTGTATTTGCTGCAAACCCTGGGCAGGGACAGTAAATTGTTTTTCCTTGATATCGCCTAAGCTCTGATATTTTTTTTCGCAGAGAGCAAGTCTTTTCCCATCGGTCGAGACAAAGCGTATGGTATTTTCTAAAATGTTTACCATTACATTATCAAAATCATAGCGTGTTTTTTCTGCTGTGGTAGCAAAAAGAGTTTTATTGATTAACTTTCTAAAATCTTCTCCAGAGATTTCCATGGTTCCTTTTTCTTGAAAACAAGGAATTTCAGGGAATTTTTGTGGATTCTCCCCTAAAATATAAAACCTTCCATCTTTTGTAATCAAAACTCCATTGAAATCATCTTTTTCTATTCGGAATTCTTCATCTGGTGTTTCTTTAACTAGGTTGTTGAGCTTAGCAGCAGGAAGCAACAGCTCACCAGGCTCTATAATCTCAATACCCTTATTCAATATATAAGTTACCGAAATTTTTAAGTCTGTGGCTTTCAGTAAAAGCTGGTTATTGTCCGTGCTGATTCTCACATTTTCCAGGATAGGATAAATATCTCTTTGTATGGCTACGCCACTAATCGTTTGCAATGCTTTTGCAAAAAATTGTTTTTGACATTTTATTTTCATAAAATTTTATCCATTTGAATTCTTAGAAATACCAAAAAATATTCTATAATTTAAAAAATTAAAACGCCATTTTTTTATACTTGGAATATAAATATATATATAATATTTACTGATATACGTATACATACAAATATATTGTATTCTATTTTTCTTTAATTTTTTCAAAAATATAATACAACCCTGTATATACCTGCTCTTGAGGCATTAAAATGCCCCTATTTTTTTACATATAATATACATATACGTATATATATAAATATACGCATATCAAAAAAAATGCTCATTTCCCATACAAAACGAATATATATATAATATATAAAAAAAAACCTATTTGAAGCCGTTTCCGCAAGCAATACAATATAAATGTAATATACGTATAATATTTTTTTTGTGGGACTTTTTGAGAAGAGAAATTTGTATTGCACCGCAATACAAATCGTGCCAAAAAAAAAAGAAATTCAATCTTTTTCATTACTGGATTTATGTTGCACCGCAGCGCAAAGTTTTGTGGATAACTTGTGGATAACTAGCCTAGTTATCCACATCTATCCACAAAGTTATCCACCTTGCTACCCAAGGGGCAAAAGTTATTAACAGGTTATCCACAGGTTATCCACAGGGTGACAAATTTTGTCACATAAATTAACTTATTAAACAAAAGAGACTTACAAACTTTTTCAAAAAGTTATCCACAAACTGCGAAACCCCTATTAAGATGAATTTTATATATAATAATATTCATATACTCCTCCAGCACCACCCCAAAAGACACTTTTAAAAAAAGTGAGCATCTCAAAAAAAATTTTTTCTAACCAAAAGAAATTTTTTGAATAGAAATAAAGATAAAAAGATCTTTTTATCTTTGAGAAAGAAATTTATCAAAAAAAAAATATTTTGTTGTCTCTTTAGCAAATAATGATATTATTTTATACTGAACTATTTGATAAATCAAGCATTAAATAAAAAAAACTTTATTTTTTTTTATTTTTTCGATACAATTTTAGCTATCAAAAATTTTTTGAGAATAAATTCACTATAAAAAAAATTTTCTTGCAAACTCAAAAAAATATTTTATGATAATTTAGGTGTAGCATAGGCCTCCAGAGCGACAGATTCATCTAAAGATCTTTCGTCTTCAATGCTTGTCTCTCGAAAAGAATTGTACATATCTTCCAATCCACCAGTAACTTTCTGCAATTTCTGAAAATTCTTTGAACCCATTGATTTTTCTGCCTGTTTTCCTAACACGGATAAAACGTAATCAAAAAGAAAAAAATTTACCGCTTATTTATATTTAAAAGAAAAAGCTTGTAATTCGTCTGTTTTTTTTGTATCTTTTGGGAACAAAATCGTTTTTCTTTTAGATTAAAAGAACAGCAATTGAAGAAAAGGAAGAAAACATGCTTAGGGCAAAGCTTTTTAAAGGGTTTGCCATTCTTGTTCTTATTTTTGGTATCCTATCTGCTTTTTTCGTGATGAACATGATTGAGACAAGAGTGATCGATGAAGCTCAAAGGCGTGTTCAATTTGATTTAAGTAGTGCCTGGGCTGTATACAATGCGAAGCTATTGAAGCTGGAAACAGTCCTGAAGCTGGCAGCGACAAAAGAAGCTGTTGTGCTTACAGCAGAAAAAAAAGACTGGAATAACGAATCCTTAAGACACCGTCTTGAGGTAATTCGACAAACGGCAAAGCTGGATTTTTTAGGTATAGTCAATCCAGACAGACAGGTTATGCTAAGAACGACATCTCCTTACAAAACAGGAGACTATCGGCCTTATCACGATGCTATTGTTGTGTCTGCTCTTAATGGAAAAGCAACCACAGGAAACGCAGTGCTGGGGGAGACAGAACTTCAACAGGAGTCTAAAGAGCTTGCTGAAAAAGCCTTTTTACCGCTGGAAGATACCCCCAAGGCCAGACCGCGTCCTAGTAAAATAGAGGCTAGAGGGCTTGCCATGATGGGGGCAATCCCCATTATAAAGAATGGTCAGGTATTGGGTGCTGTGTACGGCGGGATTTTATTGAATAGAAATCTGGAACTGATTGATAGAATTAAAGATACGATATATAAAGATGAAATGTATGAAAACGAGCCTATAGGCACTGCAACTATCTTTCTTTATGATGCCCGCATAACAACTACTGTCAAATTGCCGAATGGAAATCGAGCTTTAGGTACCAGAGTATCCAAAGAAGTTGCTGACCGTGTATTGGAACAGAATGGACCATGGAGAGGCCGTGCTTTTGTAATAAATAAATGGCATTTAACAGCTTATGATCCTATATGTGATATAGAAAATAAAATTATAGGCATGCTTTATGTTGGCCTTTTAGAAAAGCCGTTTATTGATTTAGGAAACACTATTTTAAGACGTTATATATGGCTCCTTGGCATAGGATTATTGCTGTCTTTGATCTTAGCCTATTTTTTTGCAGAAAGACTGGCTCGTCCAATCAAAAGGCTTGTAGATGCAGCAGACCAAATGCGAAATGGAGAAAACCCCGCTCCGCTTCCTCTGGACAATGCTTCCCAGGAAATAAAGAGTCTTACCTTTTCTTTTAATGAAATGACTAAGGCATTAGGGGAAAGAGAAGCCAATCTGAAAGAAACAAATGAAAAATTGGAGCAAATCAACACTTCTTTAAATGCTACAAATCGTAGTTATATGGAAACTCTTGGCTTTGTGTCCCATGAACTTAAAAGCCCAGTTTCTACTATTATGAATTATGTGTATTTACTTAAAGAACTTAAGATTGGCCCATTAACCGAAAAACAAGAAAAAGCAGTAAAGAATATCCATTCAAACCTAAACCGTGTTGTTGAAATGATTCGACACTATCTTAATCTTTCCCGAATCGAAAATGGAGTTTTGGAACCTGTTAAGACTAGAGTTCCTGTTTTTGAAGAGGTACTGTCCCCTATTCTGGAGAGCGCACAGGCGGATTTGCAGGCACGAAATATGATAATGGAAAATCAGGTAACTGCTGAAGTCCTTTTGTATAGCGATTTGAATATGACACGGGAAGTCTTTGAAAATCTGATTAGCAATGCTATCAAATATGGTAAAGATGGCGGGAAAATTTTGATTCAATCGGAGCCAAAAGAGGAATTTATCCAATTTAAAGTCTGGAATGAAGGGGAAGGAATACCTTCCGATAAAATTCCTACCATTTTTGAAAAGTTCTCAAGACTAGAAGAACAAAAAAGTACAAGAAGACAAAAAGGAACTGGCCTTGGCTTATTTATTACAAAACATATTGTGGAAGGTCATGGAGGCCAAATCCAGGTAGAATCCAAGCCAGAAGAATGGACAGAATTTCGATTTACATTGCCAGTTTTTAAAGCTTGACAAATGCTTTTGGACTATAGTAAAATACCTCAAGAAATTAACAATTTCTTAATTTTTTCTCCTGTATTCCGCAGATCGTAGGTAATTACCCCGAAGAGTCAATGCTCCTGGTAATTAGTGGAATGTAGGTTGTTTATATTTTGAAAGGCAGAATATAGAATGCCAACTTCGTTGGAAAAATTGCAAGATATGCGCAGAAAAGCAGTATTTAGAGTTTTTGAAAAAAAATTCGTTGTCCCTGTTCGTATTACTGTTGGCTCTGCAACTTGTGAGAATGCTGCTGGAGCAACGGACGTTTATGAACGTTTCCGCCAGCTTATGGAAAAGCATTCTGGATTGGATGTTGTGTTAGGAAAAGTAGGATGTGCAGGAAGATGTGATCTGGAGCCTATGGTAACAGTAGTTGCTCATGGACATATTCCTGTGAAATATATGCGCGTTACTCCTGAAAAAGTAGATAGAATCTTTGAGGAGCATATTCTCCACGGTAAAGTCATCGAAGATTTCACCATGAGACGAAGCGCAGGGCTTTATAATGCTCAAAGAGTTGTGACATTGTGCGCTGGAAAGAATTGTTTTGAAAAACATGCACCAGAGATAGAAAAAGCTTTTTTAGAAAACATACAACGCCTGGGGCTTTCCGATAGAATTATCATTACCCGCTCTGCTTGCCAGGGATTATGCCAGCATGGGCCAGTTGCTTATGTTTATCCCGATGGTGTGATGTATCAAAAATTAACCCCAGAAATCGTCAAGGAAATTTGTGAAGAGCATCTTGCCAAAAATCATATCCTGGGAAAATATGTATGGTCTGGAGAAAGACTTACCAACCGTTCTTTTCCCTTTTTTGGCGATGTCTACTTTTTTGGTAAACAGCTTCGCCTTACACTGCGCAATTGCGGCGTGATAGACCCTGAAAGCATGGATGAATACCTCTCTGTCCGTGGCTATGAAGCTATAGCAAAAATTCTTACGGAAATGAATCCTCAGCAGGTGATTGATATTGTAAAAAAATCTGGCCTGAGAGGCAGAGGCGGCGGCGGTTTTCCTACAGCACAAAAATGGCAATTCGCAGCAGCCCAACCTGGAACAGAAAAATATATGATCTGTAATGCAGATGAAGGTGATCCTGGAGCATTCATGGACAGAAGCATGATTGAAGGCGATCCGCATACCATATTAGAAGGTCTCATGATTGCTGGTTATGCCATTGGTGCATGCAAAGGGTTCGTCTATATTCGTGCAGAGTACCCTCTAGCTGTAAGTCGTCTTGAAAAAGCCATTGCAGATGCCAAAGCATTAGGCCTTTTAGGCGATAATATTTTAGGTAGTGGATGGAATTTCGATATTGAAATCCGTCTTGGCGCAGGTGCCTTTGTATGTGGAGAAGAGACTGCTTTAATCCATTCTATCGAAGGTTCCAGAGGCATGCCAACGCAAAGGCCTCCTTATCCTGCTATCTCTGGTCTATGGGGAAAACCTACTGTAATAAACAATGTCGAAAGCCTGGCAAATCTTCCTGTCATCATACTGGACGGTCCTGACTGGTTTAGCTCTATTGGTACAGAAAAAAGCAAGGGAACAAAGGTTTTTGCTCTTGCTGGAAAGGTTGCCAACACAGGGCTTGTAGAAGTCCCTATGGGAACAACTCTAAGAGAGGTAGTTTTCGATGTCGGTGGTGGTATTAAGAATGACAAAGCTTTTAAAGCCGTACAAACAGGAGGCCCCGCAGGTGGGTGCTTGCCAGCAGAATATCTGGATACTCCTGTAGACTATGATTCTCTTGCTGCCGCAGGAAGTATCATGGGCAGTGGCGGTATGATCGTGATGGATGAAGAAACCTGCATGGTGGATGTTGCCAAATTTTTCCTGGATTTTACCCAAAGCGAATCTTGTGGCAAATGCACTCCCTGCCGTGAAGGCACAAGAGCCATGCTTGCTATTTTACAGAAAATTACTGATGGCAAAGGTGAAGATGGAGATATAGAAAAGCTGGAACAATTAGGAAAGATTATCAAAAACGCTTCCCTTTGCGGTTTAGGCCAGTGTGCTCCCAATCCTGTTCTTACAACGTTAAAGTATTTCGGTCATGAGTATAAGGCCCATATCTATGATAAAAAATGTCCTGCAGGCGTTTGCTCTGCTCTGTTGACCTATACTATTGATCCAGAAAAATGCGTTGGGTGTACAGCATGTAAAAGAAAATGTCCTGTCCATTGTATTACAGGCGACCCTAAAAAAGTCCATACAATCAATCAGGAAGACTGTATCAAGTGCGGAACCTGCCTCACCGTTTGTAAATTCGATGCTGTCACAAAAAGTTAGGGAGAATCTCCATGGAAAATGATAAAAAAAATACAACTTGCTGCTGTTCTTGCTCTTCTCCTGACACCTTGCCAAAAGAAATCGTTCAATACATCAACGAATGTATGCAAAAACCGCATTCAGAAAGCTATCTGATCCCCGTTTTGCATAAAATCCAAAATTATTTTGGATATCTTTCCCCTTGTTATCTGGAAGAAGTAGCCCAGCTTATGCGTATTCCTGCTGCAAAAATTACTGGTGTAGCAACGTTCTATCATCTTTTTTCTTTTACTCCAAGAGGAAAGAACAGAATTTCTGTATGTTTAGGAACGGCATGCTATGTTAAAGGAAGCGGGAAAATATTAGATAAATTTAAAGAAAGATTAGGTATAAAAGAAAATGAAACCACTCCAGATGGTCAGTTTTCTATTGAATGTTCACGCTGTTTTGGAGCCTGTGCGCTTGCGCCTGTAGTTGTAGTTAATGATAAAGTGTATGGTGATGTAAAGCCTGAACAAGTTGACAAAATTCTTGCTGATTACGGTTTCAAAAAATGAAGGTGAGCCCTGAAAGCCACCTGGTAGGCAGAGAAAGGAAGTAAATTATGAATTCCAGAGCTAAAATTTTGCTGGTAGACGACGATGCTTCCTTCGTCGAATCTAACAAGGAGCTTTTGGAGGCATACGATTACGAAGTATTCATCGCTTATGATGGTTCCTCTGGTTTGGAAATCGCTAAAAATGTAAAACCAGACCTTATGATTCTTGATGTGATGATGGCAGGCAAACCAGAAGGTTTTGAAATTGCTCGTAAAATCCCCAAGACAGAAGAATTGCAAAATATGAAAGTACTCTTGGTAACAGGTTTTGCTAAAGAGATGAAGCTAACCAAAAAACTCGAACCAGATGAAGAATGGCTTCCTGTAGATCGAGTGATGGAAAAACCCATAAATCCAGGGAGATTTATCAACGAAATAGAAAAACTTTTGCAATCTCCCACGAAGATACGCTATAACGCAACGTTTTAGAATAAAATAAGGAGTTTTTCATGTCAGAAAATAAACAAAGCTGTTGTTGCTGCTGCGGTGGCAAGCCAATAAAGAAAAAAATTCTCTTGGTCGATGATGATAAAGATTTTGTAGAATCCAACAAAGAGATTCTGGAAGCCGAAGGCTATGAAATCTTTGTTGCCTATAACGGAGCTGATGGTCTGGAGATGGCCAAAAAGATACGCCCTGACTTGATGGTTTTGGATGTAATGATGGCAACGAAAACAGAAGGTTTTGAAGTAAGCCGAAAAATTCCCCAGACTCCTGAGTTAAAAAATATGCCTATTCTTCTGGTAACAGGAATCCGAAGAGAAATGAATCTGCCTTTTGGTTTTGAACCTGATGAAACATGGCTGCCAGTATCCAGTGTAATGGAAAAACCCATTGACCCTGTAAAATTTGTCGAAACAGTCAAAGCTAGAATTCGTTAAACCTATTTATAGCTGGCTCTAACAAAATCTGTGGTATTGATAGTCCATAAAAAAAATAAGGCTGAATACCGCCTGCTGGAGCAGATGCTATTATCATAGCACTGCTCATCTGGCACAGAAAAAATTTGCTAAGAGCAGGCTTTGTTATCTATAGGCATTTTATAAATAAGACAGTGACCATAGAAAACGTTAGAATAGGTTTATGGGCTAATTCTACAAAAAAATTTTTGTGACCTGTGCAAGGTAAGGGCAAAATAAGTAATAGACCTTTTATTGTACAGGTCAAATTTTTTTTAGGAGGGTATTTTATGCCAGATATTTTTCGGCCTAGAGGTGTTTTCCCTGCACTGGTAACACCATTTACCTCCAAGCAGGAAGTAGATGAAAAGGCTTTTGGCGATTTGATTGAATTTGTTCTGCCTAAAGTAGATGGTATCGTTGTTGCAGGAACAACAGGGGAGTCTTTGTATCTTTCTATAGAAGAGCGGAAGCGATTGTATCGTTTTGCAGTGGAAAAAGTAGCAGGAAGAGTGCCTGTGATCGCAGGAACAGGGGAAGCTTCCACCTGCAACACAATCGAGCTGACGCAGGCTGCTCAAGATGCAGGCGCGAGTGCAGCCCTTGTGGTCACACCCTATTTTTTGCATCCTTCTGATAAGGGAATTCATAAACATTTTTGGGAAGTCTCCCAGAATTGTAACATTCCGTTGATTCTCTATAATATCCCTCAAACAGCAGATGCCGTCCTTCCTCGTCAGGTGATTGAAGACCTGGCAGATCTGAAAAATATCATAGCAGTGAAAGATTCTTCGGGTAATCTGACCTATACAACAGAGCTTCTCGAATTCGTAGGCGATAGGCTAGATATATTGATTGGTCATGATGAAGTTGTCCTTTCTGCTCTTGCAGCAGGATGTTCTGGTATGATTCTGGCGAGTGCACAGATATATCCTGAGCATTGGAAAAAAGTCTTTCAGGCAGTCCAGGAAAACGACCTGGAAACCGCTCGTAAAACACAAAGGGAAGTACAAACTCTTTCTCGTATTTTTTGTCGCTATGGTGGGCCAGTTCCCGTCAAGGCTGCTTTGAACATGATGGGGCTTAAGATTGGTAGTACAAGAAAGCCTTTGAAAATTGGAGGCGTTCTTTCTCACGAAGATAGAGAAGAAATCCGTATAGAGCTTATCAAGATAGGAAAAATCAGCAATCCTGAGCCAGAAGTTAGACCAGAAATAGCTCTCTATAGCCGCTTTGAGGATGCAGGAATCACGGAATCCATGATACGGGAAAGCGGAGCATATATCGGCGAAGCTTCTTGTGGTATTGGAAACGAACAAGTCCATATAGAAATTCTAGCAGGAAAAAAGGACAGTCTCATAGGGGAAGCCTATTGTTACCAGATGACCCATCCAAGACATGGATATGAGGCTTTAACCGCCATTCTCGAACCAAACCTTACGGTCAGGCCGTCTACTATTTTGCTCCCTGCTGTAGAGCTAAAAACCTTAAGGCAGGCCAATATGATTTTTGGGCCTACACAGCTTGCCGTCGGACAGGCTGTTGTCCAGAATGTAGAAGAAGGCATCATCCCTATGGAGATGATCCAGGAAATCGTTCTTCTGGCGAGGGTTTTTATCCCTCCTATGGCACTGGATAGAAGGCTCGTTCATAAAAACAATTATGAAGCAGCGAACCAGGCAATCAAACAAGCTTTTAAGGGGATCAAACAATGAAAAAGCCCACTTGGTTTCAAGGAATTTTTCCTGCCATCGTCACACCCATGACATCCGATGGGAAAATCTCTGAAAAGGATATGCGAAGCCTTGTAAGACACCTTTTGCCTGATGTCTCTGGATTTGTAGTATGCGGAACGACAGGCGAATTCAGCTCTCTTACCGTAGAGGAAAGAAAAACAGCCATTCGGATTGTTGTGGAAGAAGTAGCAGGAAGATGCCCTGTCATTGCAGGGACAGGAGGCCCTTCTACTCTGGAAGCAATAGAATTGACCCAATATGCTAAGGAAATCGGGGCTGCTGCTGCTCTCGTTGTCACTCCTTACTATTTCAAAATAAACTTCAATGAAATCTACGACCACTACCAGGAATTGAACAAGCTTAATTTTCCCTTGATTGCCTATAATATTCCCCAATGTGCAGGAACGCACCAGCGATGGTTTACCACAGAAGGCATCTGTGATTTGGAGAACGTCATTGGTGTTAAGGATTCCAGTGGTGATCTGGCCTATTTTGCAGCTCTTACCGATAAATTAGGCGGAAAAGTCGCCCTTTTCTGTGGTCATGACGAAGTTGGCCAGGCAGCTTTAGGAATGGGAGCCGATGGTCTTATTTTAGCTAGTGCTAATCTTATCCCCGATATATGGCAAAAAATATATCGGGCTGTAAAGCAAAACGATCTGGCAACAGCGCAATCTCTGCAAGCCCAAATCCAGATGCTTGTAAGAATAGTCGTTTGTAATGGAGCAACCCAAGCGGTAAAGGAAGGCCTGCGAATGATGGGTTTACCTGTCGGAGATTCCAGGTTGCCTATGATGGGGGCAGATGCTTTCCGAAGGGAAGATCGAGAAGAGATGCGTATCCAGTTAGAAAGAGTCGGAAAAATAGCAAGGAGAGAGATTTCCTTTGAAGTAGTCCCTGGTAAGATCGTCAAAAGCCAATATTTTGCCATACCAGAAACACCCTCCCATATCAAAGATTTTACGATAAAGGTAGGAGAAGGCTTTGCTGGCCCTCCTATAACAGAAGTCGCTCACATTGATCTTCTGATAGGCAAAAAAGGTGGGCCTGTGACCAAAGCCCTGGAAAAAGCCTGCCAGGAAAGCAAGGAGAGCCGAAAAGGAAGGGAAGTCGTGGTTATCATGGAACGTCCGAGAGTTCTTCTTGTCCCTACTGTAACAGTACGTACCAAGAACCAATCGCATCTTGTATATGATGTGGCAGGCGCAGGATTGAAGATGGGCATCGAAAAAACAATCGAAGATGGTATTTTGCCAGAAGGAATCCTGGATGATATTGATCTTATCGCCCACGTTTTCGTTCATCCTTCCGCCAGCAATGAAAAACGCATAAAAATAAACAATTTTAAAGCAATACGCCATGCCATACGCAAAGCACTCGAAAATCGTCCATCTTTAGAAGAGATGATAAAAGAAAAACCCGTTGTCCGTCATCCTTTCCGCTATAGTCCATAGCTACAAGTTGCCAGGTTTTTTTTTACAGCGCATCTCGGATGTATTGCATACATTAAAAAGAACCACAGATAGACAC